>JABJCS010000607.1 GCA_018665505.1 Alphaproteobacteria bacterium | reverse complement strand
GGGATAAAATTCTTATCTTCAGACATATCGCTACTCATTGCCCCAGCATGTACGATGATTCGCGTGAATGGCGAAGCAAAATTTGTTAATGACGGTTGGGTCTGGAAAGGAAATCGCACATGCAGTGGACGACGGAACAATTAGCGGAATTCTAGCGTAACGGCGTCCTGTTTATCGAACGTCTGTTTTCCACTGAGGAAGTGGCGTCGCTCAACGCGGAACTCCCGGATATCCTTGAGCGCCCAGGACCGAAGAACCTGACAGAGCAAAAAAGCACCTCCATTCGCTCCGCCATCGCGCCGCACCATTCAAGCGATCTGTTTCGTCGATTAAGCCACCACCCTCGCATCATCGAGCCCGCAATGCAGGTGCTCGGCGGGCCGGTCTATCTGCATCAGTTCAAGATCAACACCAAGAACGCCCATGACGGAGAGGTCTGGCATTGGCATCAGGATTACCGCACCTGGTTTGAGGATGACGGCATGCCCGAGCCCCGCGTCATCAACGCGGCCTTGTTCCTCGACGACGTTACCGAGTTCAACGGACCCACTATGTTCGCCCCCGGTACCCACAAGCTCGGCATGATCCCTTCGGACAATAACTTCGACCGCATCCCCGAATACGGCCGCCTCGCGGAAGATGCCATCGGCAGCCCTTACACCAACGAAACAATTGACCGGCTCATCGGTGAGCACGGCCTCGTCGCGCCGAAAGGCCCGGCCGGCTCTGTCGTCTTCTTCCACGGCTGCACCCTGCACGGTTCCGCCCCCAACATGTCGCCCTGGAACCGCACATTGGTGTTCTGGAGCCCGAATCGGACGGACAATACGATTAAGGCGCCAACGCGCCCGGATTTCCTGGCTCTGCAGGATTTCACACCCGTAGAGCCGTTGGCGGATAATTGTTTGGCGGGATAAAGTGCGCCCAACAGCCTGACTTCACCCAATATTGGAGAGATGCCATGTGGTCCCGAAATGCGTTGACCGAACGGCTCGGATTGCAATGGCCAATCCTACAGGCTCCGATGGGCGACAAAACAACCCCGATGCTCGCCGCCGCGGTCAGCAATGCGGGGGCGCTCGGCGGTCTGGGCATGTCGGGCCTGCATCCGGATAACGTCCGGCGACGGATAGAAGGATTCCGACAACAGAGCGGCGGCAGTCTGAATGTTAATTACCTGCTCTGGGAAACGCCGAGCAATCTGTCCGACGCCGGAATGCCCATGCGCGAGACCTTACAGACGCTCTACGACAAAGACGGTTTGGGCTCGGTTCCCGAACCAACCCCATCCCGTAGTGCCATGGACCGGGATCATCTGGATGTTCTGACGGAGCTGAAGCCGGAAGTGGCCAGCTTCCATTTCGGCCTGCCGGGGCCGGAGGCGGTGCAAGAACTCAAAGCGGTCGGCACACTGATCATTTGCAGCGCCACCACGGTCGCGGAAGCCGTGGCGCTGGAAGCAGATGGCGCTGACGCGATCATCGCCCAAGGTATCGAAGCCGGTGGTCATCGCGGCACCTTCACGGATGTCGATATTTCCATGCAACCCGGGCTGTTCGCCCTACTTCCCCAGGTCGTGGCCGCCGTCTCGGTGCCCGTCATCGCGGCTGGCGGCATCGTCAATGGCCGGACCATCGCGGCGGCAATGATGCTCGGTGCCAGCGCGGTGCAACTCGGCACGGCGTTCCTGCGGTGCGGCGAAGCCAATGTCGCAGACGCCCACCGTCACGCCCTCAGCACCGCAAAGGACAGCGGCACCATGGTCACCGATGTGGTCAGCGGAAAACCGGCGCGCTTTCTCAAGAATGCGCTGATCGACACCCTCGCCGGCGATGAACCCTTGCCGTTTCCCTCGCAACTCAGGCTGACGGCACCTTTAGCCGAAGCAGGCGACCCGCAATACATGGCTCTCTATGCCGGCCAGTCCGCCGCTCTCACGGTCGAAATGCCAGCAGGCGAACTCGTGCAAAAGCTGATTGACGATACAAGCGCGTGTTTTAAGAGATTTTCTCAATCAAAACACAGTAATAATAAAATTTAATCAATACAATTTATATTTATACTAACCGTAATATATAAATAAATAAATTTATCTGCATATATCGCACACTATTTAAATAAATATTCATAATTATCTATGGGGCTGTCCCAGATAACCGAGATTAGAGGTTATCATGGTATCCATGCGCAAGAGCCGTCTGAGCAGATACAGGCAGGATCGTCTGATCGAACAT
>JABJCS010000606.1 GCA_018665505.1 Alphaproteobacteria bacterium | reverse complement strand
TAGTCCGGTGCCGGTAATATTTGGAAACGCATAAAACGCGCCGCCGGGGTCCACGCATGTAAAGCCCGGAATTTGATTGAGAGCGGGAACGATAACCTTACGGCGTTCATCGAAGGCTTCGACCATCGTCTTGACTTGATCATGATGACCTTCAAGCGCCGCGATACCCGCGAATTGCGTCGGTGCGTTGACACAAGAATGGCAATTAATGGCAAGTCGCGTCGCCGTTTCGGCAATCGACTTCGGCCAGACCGCGAAACCGAGACGCCAACCGGTCATGGCATAGGTCTTCGACCAACCATCCAGCATTATGGTCCGGTCGCGCATTGCTTCGTACTGCAAAAAAGAAACATGCTCGCGGCCCTCATAGAGCATATGGCTGTAAATCTCGTCCGAGAGGACCACGACATCCGGATGAGCCTGCAATCCTTCGGCAAGCTTGTCTAATTCAGCTTTCGGAGTGGCGCCACCCGTCGGGTTGGCGGGGCTGTTTATGATGATCAAGCGGGTTGCCGGGGTGATGTTCCCGAGGACTTCGTCGGCGCTGAAGGCGAACTCGTTCTCTTCTTTCAGGTGAATGGGAACGGCCTTGGCGCCTGAATATTCGATGACGGATTTGTAAATTGGAAACCCGGGATCCGGATACATGATTTCGGCGCCCGCTTCACCGAACATCATAATGGCGAAAAACATCGTGACCTTGCCCCCCGGCACCACCACGACACAGTCCGGGTCGACTTCGACACCGTGACGTTTGTTGAGATCGGCGGCGACAGCTTCGCGTAGCTCCAGAATACCGTTGGCCGGGGTATAACCGTGATGACCGTCGCGTAGCGCCTTGACCGCTGCTTCAACGATATGGTCCGGGGTTTTAAAATCCGGCTGACCGATACCGAGATTAATGATCTCCTGACCTTCGCGCTCCAGGGCCGCCGCGCGAGCCAATACCTCGAACGCGGTTTCCGTGCCTAAGCGATTTAGATTTTCCGCCAACTGCATGACTAAGTTTCCTTACTTCAGAACTTCGAATTCGAGCATTTATGCCCGAGCGGGCACGGTCGCGAAAGGCTCTTAGGGGAGGGCAACGCGCGCGGGCGCAACGGGGACACCGGGCACGTCGACCCGGGTCCGGAAGATCGAACCACAATTCTCGCTCGGGCCGCCCCGCGAACCAGTGACGACATATAGGTCGCATAAGTCCGATCCCCCGAAACACACACTCGTCACCATGGGAAGAGGCACGGGAATATCCATTCGCAAAGATCCGTCCGGCTCATAGACGGAGACCCGCCCGCCATGCGCGAGGGCCACCCATACCGACCCATCTTGTGCCACCACCATGCCATCCGGTGTCTCGCCGTCGGCGATTTCCGCGAAGACGCGCCAGCCCGTGACCTCGGCTTCTTCCGTGATGTCATAGGCACGCAAAATATTTGCGCGGGCGTCACAGTGATAGAGGGTCTTGCCGTCGGGCGAGAAGCCCATGCCGTTGGTCAGCACGATCCCATCCGAAACAGTACGGACGGAGCCGTCGAGATCAATAACGTGAAGGTGTCCGGGACGCATCTCTTCGCCGGCGAAAACCTTAAAGGCGAGAGAGCCCGCCCAAATGCGTCCGACCGTGTCCGTCGTAAAGTCATTGAAACCAATGGCGACGTCCGTGACGTCAGGCCCCAGCAAGGTTGCTGACTTTGTGCGATCGAAACTCTCGAAGATGATCTCTCTACCGCCAATTGCGAGACCGTTTTCTATATGCGGCACCATGCCTCCGACGCCGCGGCGTTTCGGCACGATCTCCGTGATCTCACCCGATGACGGATCCAGCGCGCGGACACCACCGTTGATCACATCGCTGTATATTAAGCCTCGTTGCTCGTCCCAGACGGGGCCTTCTATGAGGCCGTAGCCGGTCGCTAATTCATCCATCGGAGTCACCATGTTGATTGATCTGGAGAGTAACATTTGTCGAAACCACGCGAGGGAAAGATGTGAGCGGAATCCTCATCTAAAACGCGAAGAACCTATTGCGAAACTAGGTCAATGATATGTTAGAGTCTTTGATAGCTGCGGGGGAGCGTTCTTAAATGTCCGAACTTCAATCCGAAAAGCGAGGCCATAAACGGGTTTTGATTGCCCGATTGGCGCTCATAGCGTCCGCGGACGAACGCCACGAAGCCTATGTTGAGGATATATCGCTCAGCGGCGTTCAACTGCGCAACGCGGCACCCGAAATTCCGTTTGAAGGTCGATTTGTGGTCGGCGCCGAAGTGGCGTTGGAAATCGAGGATATGTCCTCGCTAACCGGTACGGTCGTCCGAATCGCCGAACCGATGATTGCCATCGTTTTCCCTGAGCGCAGCGAACGCGAGAACAAAATGCTAAGGGGCTGTCCCAGATAGCTAGCCCATATTTGTTCTAACCCATTGCCTTAGCTGCG
>JABJCS010000605.1 GCA_018665505.1 Alphaproteobacteria bacterium | reverse complement strand
CGGCGGTGGCGTGTAGCAATCCCGCCATTGCAAGATGTTATCCGCGTAGCCCTCCATGACCGGCTGCTTCATCGGGTCGGTGTCGAAACCGGTGCCGAGAATGATGAAATCTGTTTCCAGCCTGCGGTCCTTGGTCGTGGTTATCGCCAAACAATTCGCTTGAGGCTCAATCCGGGAGATCGCCACACCGAAGTGAAAATAAGCGTTCGGATGGCGGCTCACCCGCAAAGTCGAGCCGCGCGGCGCCGGGGTTTGCGCCACCGCGTTATAATGAAGGTAGCGCCACCGCCAGTCGTCCGAGAGCGCCGAAAATCCAGCGACGAGACCAAAGGAACCAATGCCCATCATCTTGTTGATTTGCGGCATGGCCTCCCGGCGTACCAAAAGGCGCACTTCCGCCGCACCGGCCTCCAACGCCTCGGCCGCATTCTCTACCGCCGAGGCACCCCCGCCGATCACAACCACGCGTTTCCCTTTTTGGACGGCAAAATCTATATCGTCGGAGGAATGCGCCCAGCGCTCCTTCGGCACGGTGTTCATGAAATCCGGAATGCTCGCCGCACCCAAACCTTCACGACCCGTAGCCAAGACAACGCGGCGGGTCCAAATTTCATCTTCACTGGCGCCGGAGAGGGAAAGCTTCAATAGATCGCCGTCAGGTGCCACCCGATCGACTTCCACTTCGTTTTCCACCGGCAGCGAGAGCGTATGACGGAACCAGACCAGATAATCCATCCAGACCGTTCGCGGGATCTTATCGAGGCAATCCCAGGCGGCCACACCGTGCAGCGCCCTGTACCAAGCTCGAAATGTCAGCGAGGGAATGCCGGATGCTGGCCCCAGGAGTTGCTTCGGCGACCGTAATGTCTCCATCCGGGCGTAGGTCACCCACGGGCCTTCATGCCCGCCCACGGCCCGATCGAGTATCCGCACATTGCTGATACCGGCGCGCAGCAGTGCAAAACATGCGGAAAGCCCACACATCCCGGCTCCGATTATAACCGCGTCCAGAACCGCGTTGCCGTTGGGGCCGCGTGTTTCCGGGATCCATTTCTTCGAAGGATAACAAAGGGCGATGAGGTCGTCTTGGACCTGTCTGTCGAGCGCTGCTAATCCGTCGGTCCCTGTGCCTTCCAATACACCATCCATCGCGTTCGCGCCGACCGCTCGTTGCCTACAGACAACATGGATTTAGGGCAATGACAAAGATAAGTCACGCTGGTGTTTCGTCGCAGGCAAAGGCCGCTACTTAGCTTTTCGTTGACTAGATTCGCGATGAATAATGTAGATTCCACCACCGACGACAAGACAGATGCCGAACCAATCCAGCCCGGTCGGCAAGTGATCCCACACGAAGAAACCGATCAGCAGACCCCAGATCAGCGCGGAATATCGGAACGGAGCCACAATTGCCGCTTCCGCCAAGACAAATGTTTCGATCAACAAATAATGCGCGGCCCCGGATAACAGTCCGGTAAGCACCAGCAGACCAAAATCCATCAGTGTTGGCAGACGCCAATTGCCGGTGATCCCAAAACAGGCGGCCACTAACATGACAAGAACCGTCGAGCACAATAGAACCGACAGCGCCGATTCGGTATCGCTCATTCGACGCGTCACGATGTCTTGGCAAGCGCTTGTGAAGGCCGCGCCCAAGGGCAGCAAGACGTAGATATTCATGGAATCGTCGAATGGCTGCACGATTACCAGAACGCCGAAAAACCCGACGAGGACCGCGCTCCAACGGCGCCAACCAATCGACTCACCGAGAAATGGAGCCGCTAATGCCGTGATGATCAGAGGGCTCGCGAACGCGACAGCCGTGTTGATCGCCAAGGGATTAAACCGGAGTCCATTCAAAAACAAAAACACCGACCCCGTGAATAAGATTGCGCGCAGCGCTTGGGGGCCGGGTTGGGAGACGCGTAGGGATCCTAATTTCCCCATGCGCCACGCCAAAATGAACATCGGCAGCAAAATGAAGGCACCGCGCAAGACGATGATCTGACTAATCGGGTAACCGTCGGCAAGCCATTTTACGACCCCATCGCTCGTGGTCAGCAATCCGGCGCCGACGATCATACAAACAATGCCGGCTCCCGTATGGGTGCGATACCTTGGCGCCTCTGTCATGCGGCTTGGGGCATGGCGCCATGACGGTGCCGTGGGACGAATAGCGATCCGATCAGCACGAAATTCACTAAATTGAATCCCGCGCCAGTGAGGAAAGCATCTGAATAACTGCCGGTGACATCGAACACCGCGCCACCCAGCCATCCGCCGAGCGCCATACCCATTGCAGCGAACAGATACTGACATGCCACCCGCCAACCGAGCTGGGTCTCGGGAAATAACACGCGAATGATCGAGGGATAACAAGGCATGATCCCGGCGAATCCCAGTCCAAACATGAGCGCTGCGATATAGAGGCCAGTGTGGCTTTCGATCACCGAAAAGGCGAATAGCATGATCATCTGGCAGGCAGAGCCGATCAGCAACGTGGGGAAAGCGCCGATCCGGTCGACCAGCATGCCGAACGCGATCCGGCTGAAGAACGCAGCGGTAAACAGAACTGACATCAGTTCCGCCGCGCGCACTTTCGCAAAACCGAGATCGGTCGCGTGGCTGATGAGATGGACAATCGGCATGGCCATGGCGGTGCAGCAACAAACGGTAGCCGCACAGAGTACGCCTTGCACCAGGTTCGGCCGAAGCCCGAAAATTCGCAGCTGTTCCGCACCCATACGCTGCTGAACCGTAGCCGCGTTCACCGGTTTATGCCGCAAAGTCAGAGCGAGCGGGACCATTACCGCGAGCGCGAAGACACCAAAATAAAAGTAAGTTTCGCGCCAGCCGACAGAATCGTTCAGATAGCGTAAGACCGGCGGCCAGATAGCCCCCGACACACCTTGTCCCGATGCAATGATGGCGACAGCGAGCCCCCGCCGCCGATCGAACCAACGGGTCGCGTTGGTGACAAGTGGAGCGATCATCGCGGACGATCCGAGGAGGCCGATCAACACACCGTTCGCAACATAGAGCCCCCAACGGGTTTCCGACTGGCTCGCGACGATCGCACCGAGCCCGATCATGACGGCACCAAACAGAACCGGTTGAATGATCCCGCGCTTGTCCATCCACAAGCCCATGGCAATGCCACCGACCCCCGACCCAATCATCAGCAGAGAATAGGCGAAGGATGGTACTGTCCGCAGGGACCCAAGGTCCGCCGCTATCGGCTTTAGGGCGACGAACAAGACATTGGGCGCGCCCAGCGCAATGCTGTGCAAAAGAAGCGACGCAATCACGATCACCCAGCCATACGGAACTTCAATACTGTCTTCGCGGCGTATCATGTGGGATCGAACCTTATCCGCCGACGATATGAATCTGGCGTTTATCGCGACATTGGAGACGTGCTGAAATTAGATCGACATCACCGGTTAATACGGTGTGTCGCCGACGACCGTGGTGCGGTGCATATGGCGATTGGAATCCGGCGGTGGCGGCTCGGCGATATGCATACCGCAGCGATTATCCCAAAAGACGAGATCGTGCAGGCGCCACTGGTGCCGGTAGACGAATTCCGGTTGCACGCTGTGTTCGGTTAGCTCCGCCAACAGTTTCTCACTCTCGGCTTCGCTCATGTCCAAAATGCAAACCGTGTGCGCGTGGTTTACATAGAGCGCCTTACGACCGGTCTCGGGGTGCGTCCGGACAACGGGATGATCGACGGACGGCACTTGCGCCATCTGCTCCGCGGTCAACGCCGGGCGTTCATTTTCCGTGTAGTATTTCCGCGCACTCCCAATCAAGAACTCGGCTCTGAGGTCCGCGATCCGTGTTTTGGTCGCATCGGGAAGCGCCTCATAGGCGCGATACATATTGTTGAATAATGTGTCGCCCCCGCTTGGCGGTATCTCGAGAGCATAGAGCAATGAGCCCAGACTCGGAGTCGCGGAATAGGAAAGGTCGGAATGCCAACGCCGCCCAGCAGAGGCCAATCCGGCGAAATCACCATCGGCCTTCTTCTTGTTGGAAACTTTGAGGATCTCGGGATAGCCCGGCAACAGGAACTGATCGTAGACATGCCCCGAAAGGTCACCAAAACGGCGGCTGAAGGCGATATGCTGTTCGGGGGTAATGTGCTGATCGCGGAACACGAGCACCTGAAAATCCAAGTGCGCCTGATGGACCCGTGCAAAGCTTTCATCGTCGAGCGGCTCCGACAAATCCAAACCGACAATTTCAGCGCCAAGCGCATCCGAAAGGGGGTTTATCTCAAACAATTTACTCTCCTATCCGCTCTTTGGCGTTCATCCCATCACCTTGTGAACGCAATCTTCAGCCTGAACGGCTCCACGCAGGGTTCCGTTGAAGAGTTAGTGCATGACTGGCGCCAGGTCCACCAGGGACCGCTGGGAGCATCCTGCTCGTGATGACCGAAGTATATTGCCGCATGGCCTTCGCGCACCGGTTCGGCTAGTTATGGGAGAACACCAAATGCGAGGCGGAAATGATCAACCTTGAACGTGACGGCGATGTATTCACACTGACAATGGATGCTGGCGAGAACCGGTGGAACACTAATTTCGTCCGCGCGTTCGACGCGAGACTGGACGAGGTACTGGCCTCCGACGGTCCGGCTGCAATGATCACGGCCTCCAGCGACCCAAAGTTCTTTTCCAACGGGTTGGATATCGATTGGCGGCGCGGCGAAGATGACGGTGACGGCGGCGATAAATCGGTCTTCGGCGATGAATTCTTCGCTCTGATGGGAAAATTGATCACCTTCCCGATCCCCACCATTTGCGCCGTCAACGGCCACGGGTTCGGGGCCGGTTTCATGGCGGCGTTGTGCCATGATGTGCGGCTTATGCGGGAAGATCGCGGCTATCTCTGTGCCAACGAAATTCAGATCGGGTTCGCCATTCCGGATGCGGAGCTGGCATTGTTCCGGCACAAGATGTCGGGCAGCGCATTTTTCGACACGGTGCAATTGGCCCGCCGCTGGAGCGGTCCGGAAGCGAAGATCTCGGGTTTCGTGCAAGATGTCGCTGCTGCCGACAACCTACTTGGCATGGCGGTGGATAGGGCACGCCAATTAGCGCACTTAGGTGCGAACCGAGAGCTCTATGCGCAATCCAAGGAGCGCATTTTCGGAGCAAGCCCGTCGATCAACGATAGAGCCGGTGCGGCCCATCTACTGCGCCAAGGACACGGCTGACCTAACGCATCCCTTTGCGGCAGACTTCCTCGAAGTGGTCGAGCTGGCTGTCGTAAGCGGTCTCACACGTCATTGTCGCAGTGCCTTTCTCCAGTCGATACCGGATAATTTGCACGACGCGTTTTAAGTCCTGGTAGGGGGCCACGCCGGGCAGCGTTTTTTGCTCCGCCGTCTTTTTGACAATTGTCCAACCATCGGACTTTAAGCTGGCGATAGTGAGTTATGCCCGAATCTGGTGTTTGAGCATTTGAGTTGAAGCGGCGTATCGGGTTGATTTGTTGTTGCAAGACATCAAAACCAACCAAAGGAGATACGCCACTATG
>JABJCS010000604.1 GCA_018665505.1 Alphaproteobacteria bacterium | reverse complement strand
TCCCATTCGACACTCCGGAACAGGCACTTATTCTCGCCTCTATCGTCGAGAAAGAAACTGGGATCGGAGCGGAACGCCCGCGTGTCGCAGCCGTCTTCATCAATCGTTTGCGTAAAAAAATGCGGCTGCAGTCCGACCCGACCGTTACTTACGGTATTACCTTGGGCGAACACCCACTTGGTCGTGCCCTGACGCGCAGGGATCTAGAGACGGACACGCCATACAACACCTATCGCATCGCGGCTCTACCGCCGGGCCCCATCTGCAATCCGGGAAAAGACGCCATCGCAGCCGTCCTCAACCCTTTGGTCAGCGACGAATTCTATTTCGTGGCCGACGGGACCGGCGGACACGTTTTCGCCAAAACACTGGCGGAACACAATAGAAATGTTGCACGGTGGCGCCGTTTGCAGAAAAAGAAGAAGCGCTAAAGGCTATTGTCATCCGATGCCGCCGGTTTGGCCGGGAGGCGTCCCAAGAGTGCCCGCAATAAGGCGGGAGGGCACAAACCGCCCAACAACCAAATGCCGAAATACAGAGGCCACGGAAATGCGATACGTGCCCGATTCTTCCGAAGACCCTTCGCAATAATCCTAGCCGCTTTCTCACCGGTCATAATGAACGGCATTGGAAAGGGATTCGCGGCGGTCATTCTGCTGTGAACGAAACCGGGACAGATGACGGAAACCGCCACACCTCGCTGCGACGCCGAGATGCGGAATGCCTCTCCAAAATGACGCACGGCGGCTTTGCTGGCACCGTAGGCAGGAGCACTCGGTAGCGGCAAGAATCCCGCAAGAGACGAGACAATGGCAATTTGCCCGTGTTCTCTCTGTGACATGACGTCGAATCCCGGCAGCACCGTGTTCAGGACGCCGCCGACATTGACGTCGAAAATTCGACGCGTTTGACGGGCCGGCTCTACACCGCCCGACGTGCCGCCGGAGATACCGGCATTCGCGATAATAATGTCCAAAGGCACCTGTCGGTCCAATTGGGATATCCAGTCCGACATGCGGGCCGAGTCGGTTACATCGAGCACAATCGTGAACACCGCTGCCCCAGCTTCTTCGCAGAGGCGAGCAACATCGGACAATCTCTCTACATTTCGTCCGGCCAGAAAAAGCGTAACCGACGGTCCGGCATAATGGCGGGCCAAGGCTTCCCCGATGCCGCTGGACGCACCAGTGATAAGGATCGACTTAGGATGCCGCATGCCGGAGAATTTTTAACCTTTCGGGCGGTTCGCTTGTTGAGTGTTCGAGGCGACGATATATTGCGCACGCTGATGAACCCTGTCCAATGAGGATTGCCTTTTGTCCCTTGCAAGCATGACCGGATTTGCGCGAACGAGCGGCCAGTTTGAAAGGGATCGCTGGACATGGGAAGCGAAGTCCGTAAACGGGCGCTCACTCGATGTAAGGGTCAAGGCTCCGTATGGATATGACCGCATCGAGTTGCCGACGAAGAAACTCGCTTCCGAAAGGCTTGGCCGAGGGTCTGTCTCACTTACCCTGACAATCGAATCAGAACGCACCGCCAGCACTCTCCAAATCAATCGCAGCTTGTTGGACGACTTGATAGCATTGCATGGAGAAATGGTCGGCCGGGTCGCGCCCGACCTTCCAAAGATCGAGACTCTGCTAACCGTCAAAGGGGTGGTCGAAGCCGCGGAATCCGCGGAGACAGAGGACGATACCGAGAAACGAGAATTGGCGATCATGCAGGGTCTCACCGAGGTGCTCGATGGTTTGATCGCCTCTCGCGGTGCTGAAGGCGATCGCTTGCATGCATTAATCGAGGATTACGTCAGTAATTTGGAAAACCTCTGCCGCGATGCCCGGAATTCCGACGGGGCGCGGGTTAATGATATCCGAGACAAATTGCGCCGCCAGCTTGACGAGTTATTGGAAACACCAAATTCGGTCAACGAAGAAAGATTGGCCCAGGAAGTTGCTATCCTTGCGACCAAAGCCGATGTACGAGAAGAGATCGACCGCCTCGAAGCGCATTGCGCGGCCAGCCGCAATCTCTTGGCGGATTCCGGCCCTGCTGGCAGGCGCCTTGATTTCCTCTGCCAGGAGCTGAATAGAGAAGCCAATACGCTATGCTCAAAATCTGCCAGCGAAGAGCTGACTCGGATAGGGCTGGAAATGAAAGCGGTGATCGATCAGTTTCGGGAACAGGCGCAGAACGTGGAGTAATGCTTTGGACGATGATTTAAGAATTCAGCGCCGTGGATTGATGTTTGTACTCTCCTCTCCATCGGGGGCAGGCAAGACGACAATCTCCCGCGCTATACTCGAGCGGGATTCCGGTATCGTCATGTCGGTCTCCATGACCACGCGGACGAAACGGCCCGGCGAAGTGGCGGCGCAGGATTATCATTTCGTCGACACGGCTGATTTCAACATGATGGTCAACCGGGGCGAATTGTTAGAGTACGCGAAAGTCTTTGATCATTACTACGGAACGCCGATGGGGCCAGTCATGGAAGCGTTGGATTCGGGCAAGGATGTTCTGTTCGATATTGATTGGCAGGGTACACAGCAATTGGTGGAGAAGGCCCGTGCCGATCTCGTAAGCGTTTTCATTCTCCCGCCATCGACAACGGAGTTGGAAAAACGCCTGCGAGGCCGCGCTCAAGATTCCCCAGAAGTAGTCGCTAATAGAATGCAACGGGCACCGGATGAAATGAGCCATTTCCCCGAATACGACTACATCATCGTCAATCGCGATGTCGAAAAAAGCATAGAAATGGCAATGTCGATCCTGCAAGCGGAGCGGCTCAAACGAGAACGACAAACGGGGCTTGGGGAATTCGTCAAAGGTCTCCGCGAAGGCCGCTAAACGCTACAGCAAGGGCGGAAAACTCTTCAACGTTCAACTCTTCTGCCCGTCGCCCGCCATCGATACCTGTTCGATCAAGTAATTCAGGCACAGAGACCCCAAGGCGGCCAAGCGAGCGACGCAAAGTCTTACGCCGTTGGCCAAAGGCCGCTGCCGTAACCACCTCGATATCCTGTCTCTCGCCTGGAAAGGCCGGCTGCTTGTGCGGAACAAGACGTACCACGGCTGAATCGACACGCGGTGGAGGCGTAAAGGCGCGCGCCGGGATGCGAAAAAGAAACTTCGTCTCCGCGCACCAATTGCTCATGACTCCCAGACGCCCGTATGGTTTCTCGCCAGTGACCGCGGTGATCCGTTCCGCGACTTCCAATTGGAACATCAGCACCATCTCGGATACGTCGGCACCGAGAGCGAACCATCGGATCAACAAAGGGGTGGCAATATTGTATGGAAGATTTGCAACGATCCGAATAGGCGGCGGCCCCAATTCGGACACGTTCATCTCCAAGGCATCGCCATGGATGATTTCCAGCCGCCCCTCTGCGGCATCCACCAATGGACCAAGCGCACCCACACACCGCTCATCGCGCTCTATGGCCACGACTCTTGCCGCACCTTCCATTAGTAAAGCGCGCGTCAATCCTCCCGGCCCCGGACCGATTTCAACCGTCGTACCAACATTTAAACTATCGGCCGAGCTAGCGATCCGCCGAGTTAGGTTCAGGTCCAATAAGAAATGCTGGCCGAGTGCGCGTTTTGCATTCAGTCCATATTCGGCAATCACCTCGCGAAGCGGAGGCAGCCGATCAATTGATGCGGCGTGAGACCTGATCATGGGATACCGTTTCGTTGCGGCGGCGGTTTTCAACCATCGATGCCGCCATCCTCAGCGCCGCGACAAAACTCGCTTCATCCGCGACTCCGGTACCGGCAATTTCCAACGCCGTTCCATGATCGGGAGAGGTCCGGACGAAGGGCAGTCCGAGCGTTATGTTCACGCCCGATAGAAAGTCAATTGTCTTCAGGGGAATGAGGGCTTGGTCATGATACATGCAAACCGCCGCGTCATAGGTGGATCGCGCTTGGTCATGGAAAAGCGTGTCGGCGGGTGCCGGGCCAGTCACCGAATAACCTTCTCTCTTCAAGGTTTCGACTGCCGGCTGGATTATTTCAATTTCTTCCCGTCCCATCGTTCCTTCCTCACCGGCATGAGGATTCAATCCCGCGATCATGATATGGGGCCCATCAATGCCGAAGTCCCGAACGAGCGATCGAATAGTCTCTTTCGTTGTCTCCACGATGGTCTCTTGGCAGAGCGAAGCAACGGCGGCCATAAGGGATTGGTGAACCGTCACCGGGACGACCCGGAGTTCCGCACAAGCGAGCATCATCACGGGAACGACTTCACTTCCCGCGAGAGACGCCAAGAATTCCGTATGTCCGGGGAAACTAAAGCCGCTATCATAGAGTGCTTTTTTTTGAATTGGGTTGGTCACAACAGCCGCCGCATCACCGGATTGAACCAATGCGACGGCGCGTTCAATCGAAGCGACAACCGCGCGGCTGTTCTCCGGTTGCGGTTGACCGGGAATTGAACCACCGTCCATCGTCAACGGTAAGACAGGCAACGCATGGGCGAATACATCGGACACCTCGGCCGGATTCTCGATCTCGCGGATCGGAATATCCCAATTCAACCGCTTATTGATCGCATTCAATCGGTCCACATTGTCAATTGCGAAATACGGCGGCAATTCAGCGGCCCTATGATCACGCCAGGCTTTGAGGGTCAACTCACCGCCTATACCGCTCGGCTCTCCCATAGTCACAGCGAGCGGACAATGAGCGATCATTGTCTGAGGTCCACATAAGCGGACCGACGCAGGTCCCGCATATATCTTAGCGCCCTTAAATCGACCTTTTCCTTACGCATACGTTCTTCAAGCTCTTCCGGCCTCGGTAATCCCGCCTCAATTTCCACGCGAGTGCAGACCATGAATACGACAAACCCGTTTCGAACTTTCTGTGGTTCGCTTGAGACGCCAACCTCCTGACGCAGCAGCAATTCCACCAGAGGGCCCGACCCGCTTGAACTCAACGTCTGAATTCGCTCCATACCGCTAGCGCGAATACGCCTTCCCGTTTTTACAAACGCTTCACAAGTACGCGCCGTTTGCGAAACTTCTTGCGCCAACTGGCGTTGGTTTTCAATCTCCTCCGGGAGGGCGTTCGCCGGTACGGGCAAGTTCATTTGCCGGTACTCCAGCTTTAGACCTCCGTCATTTCCGCTAGTCGGAAGACGGCGATCAGACAAATATAAGATATGGTAACCGATTAGCGATCGTACGGGCTGTGATATTTGTCCCGGCTGCATAACAGAAATTGTGGCCGCTAGTTCTTCATCCAACTCCGCATCCGTAATCCATCCGAGGTCGCCGCCCCTACCGGCTGTCGTGCTCTGCGAAAACTCGCGCGCAAGAGCTTCGAACTTTGCACCATTTACGACTTGCTGAATTAAACGTTCGGCTGTTTCACGTATTCTTGGTTCGGCGTCGGGAGAATCAACACTAAGAAAAATCTCCGCCACCCGCAATTTCGGTTTTCCAAGAAGCTGCCTTAAGCGAACCAGCTCATCGTTTATTTCATCCTGACCGACTGAAACTTGACGCGCGATCCGACGATTTATGACCTTAATCCAAGCCAACCGAGCCCTTGTCTGCATCTCCAACGCTGATCGGTCCACGTTTCGCCGTCCAAGAAACGACCAAAGTTGAGCCGGAATCATCTTGTTTCGACGCGCCAAGCCAGCAATCGTTCCATTAATTTCGCGCTGATTTATGCGGATATTCAGCCTCACGGCTTCCTGCAATTGTAGCCGTTCATTGATCATGGTTCGAAGCACTTGCGGCTCAATTCGCTTAAACACATCCTCTCGGGCCGGCAAATTTGTGGTCGCTGCAACCAATCGAACACGATTTTCTAGATCAAAGACGGAAATTATTTCGTCATTAACGATCGCTGCTATCCGGATCACATCCTGAGCCGTTCCGACGATAGTGACCGCTAGCCAGAAAATTATCGCTAAAGGGATTACCAAGGCCATCCGAACGATGCGTCGGCAATATGTCCCGGCAATTCGCGCGTACTTCATTTCCCTATCCCGCGCTCGATTGTACCTGCCCCAAGTGTCTGAAGATAAAGCGGAATAATATTCGGCTTTCCGGCTCTATATCAGCGTCCCGGGTGAAGCTGCGTTGCGCTGTCGTTTCAAACGCGAAACATTCATCCTCATACCGTGCGCTCAATGTATGCGCCAAAGAACCGCCGCTATCCGTTAGATCGCGATGCGTGCCGAGTGAAGCCGACCAAAACCGATTTATTCTAGAGCTTAGCGCAAGTTGCAATTCCTCCCGCCGTTCGGAATTACTGGCCGCAGTTCCCTCTTCAACAAAGAAATAATTCCCGGAAACGCTCATGGCGCTCGGCCCAATCGAAAACCCAATAGCGGAGCTTCGAATCGAAAAATCAGACTCACTAAATCGGAATCGATACAGCAAATCTACGTATTGATTGGGTTTTACATCAATGCGGCCGACATAATCCGAAAAATCTTCCTCCAACAACTTGGACGACCTTAAGTCGCGATCAGTGTGGAAGCGATAGCTTTGCCCAAGAAAACCGGTAATGTCTCCGATCGTTTCTCCGTATAGGCCAAATTTGGCCCCATACACCATACGCGAACCACTATCGACTTTATCAAGACCGCTAAAACGATCGAGGCTCAGCAAATTCGTATCGTCGAGCTCGAATACTGTACTTTCCTCATCCGTAATTTCCTCAGGGTTGCTGCCGTTTGGTGCCAATATCCCCAACGCGATCGGTTCAATTACCTGCTTTAAATTTCCGCTATGCCGGACAAACGGATACCGCGCCTCAATCGCCATTTGCGGGAAGACCCGGCCTTTAAACGTTTCGTCATCATCCGATATTGAAGCTTCACCGATCCGGTATCCGTCGATTTGTGTCGTCGCGGTTGCCGTCGTGACCAGACCAAGATTCCACGTCCGCCCAACTTGATAGCTTGGTTTAAACGAGATGCGCTGACTGTCAGCCCCTTCATCGCGAAACAACGTGCGCAGATTTGCATCCAGTTGCCAGCGGCCGCCAAGACGATCAGCCTCACCCATATGATTAAAATCTAAAACCGGAGCGACAATGGGTTGTTCAGCGCGACTGTCCGATCGCAAATCTTGGAACCAATAGGCATTGGCAGCCATATAATTGCGTCGACGGAATCCTTCTACGTTCGCATTCGAGCGTAATGTATTGCGGTTAAGTTTGAAAAAGTCGAACTTGCGCAGATAACTACTGTCACTTGCCCGCTGGACATCGAGCTTTGCACGCCATGTCTCGTCGAAATGATACGCTCCCTCCACCGTGAAATGGCCGCGTATCCGGTCACCCTTTACGGTAGCATTATCAGCATCGCCTTCTCTGCGCAGTGCTTCCGCGATGCTTCCCGAAAGTGCCAATTCACCGCTCTTAAATTGCTGGCGATACTGACCGCTCAAAACCAAACCTTCATCTTTGGTATAAATTGGGTCGAGCGTGACGTCTTTATCCCCCCCAATCGGGATAAAATATGGGAGGCGTATGAAAGCGCCAACATTGCCGCCTGTCCCAAAATCAGGAGCCAAGAAACCCGCCTTACGATCAACCGTCGGATCAGGGTGCGATAAGTACGGAGAGTGAGCGACCGGGAATCCCCACATTTCAAGATAAACGTCTTTATAACGGATTTCCTGCGCTTCCTGATCATGCTCGACCCGTTCCGCTTTCAACTGCCATAACGGCGGCGCATCGGGGTCTTTCTCGCAAAGCTTGCATGGTGAAAAAACAGCGCGGCGCATTCTCGTTTTATTGCCGTCTTTACGTTCAGCACTATTCGCGGCAAAGCGGCTCTCGTCTCTCAGCAGAATCTGGATACGTTCGATCACACCCGTCTTCAATTGATCACTGAGTTCGACATATTCAGCGAAAACGACTTCGCCGGAAGGCTCATGGAGGACCACATTGCCCGAAGCACTGACTGTGTCCGTTTTTTGATTATAGCTGACAGTATCCGCAAGTAGCGAACGTTCGCCTTGAACGATCTCGACTTTACCTCGCGCAACTACGGTTCCCAGTTCTTCGTCGTAATTCATTTCGTCGGCCATCATCAGAACCGGCAGATCGGATGACAGCTGCTCACGCGCAATCGCAAGGTTCGCCATTAGCAAAACCAGCACCGCAATCAATATATTTCCCGTAAACCGCCCCATCATCCATCCTCAAGATGCAAGAGTAGGGCCAGTCCGATCATCAGAGTCACGCCGGCCGGCGTCCACGCCGCCAATTGGGTCGGCACGTTCGTCGAAAGTCCCAAGGCGTGTACCACATCTCCTAAAATATATAGGAGAAAACTGATCACCACGCCGCCGACGACCGCAAAAAATGCTCCTGATCGTTTATTGATATGAACGGTAAAAGCGGCCGCCACCAGAACCATCGCGCAGAGCAAAACCGGCAACGCCAACAAGGAGTATAAATGCAGACGGTGGCGATGGCCGGAAAACCCTGCCGCTTCGAGTTCGGCAATAAACGCCGGCAAATCCCAAAATGACATTGTCTCCGGTGACGCAAAGCTCTCCTGAATTTTCGTCAACGTCAGTTCAGATGGCAGCTCATATTTTGCGATCCGATGCGCGGCTCGATTCGGTGTGGAAATCCAACCGTCGCGAATATCCCAATAGCCGACTTTCAATTGTGCGGTCTCGGCATCAATGCGACCGACGAACTTGTCGCTCCCCTCAAACAGAAAAATGATGACGTCGTGCAATTTCATTTCTTTTTGCGAGACGCGCAGCGCATGGATCACGGCTTGACCGCCGGTATCTGATTGACGGAGCCACAATCCATTCTTGGAGACAGCCAACATGCTGGTGGTCCGCTTTAGGTATTTCGCTTCTACATTCTCG
>JABJCS010000603.1 GCA_018665505.1 Alphaproteobacteria bacterium | reverse complement strand
GGCA
This sequence comes from Alphaproteobacteria bacterium, assembly GCA_018665505.1. The sequence goes on along the minus strand of JABJCS010000603.1, from coordinate 4,943 downwards.
AAACGCGAAGCTGCACTTGTCGAATGGCAGCGACTTTCTACTGCATAAATCGCCACATCGGATCAGCAATCTGAGACGAATTTGCGTTCGTCTGACAGCACCAGGGATGATCTTCGGCCACCACCACGTCGACGCGAAGCCTGCGGTAAAAGACCGTCGCGAATTTAGGATCGTTGGGCGGTCGGCCGATTGCAGCGACATCGATTTCGAAATCAAGCAGCCGCCTGAGAATCTCTTCGCGTTGTTCGATTGTGACGGATAGTTCGAAACTCGGGAGTTGATCTCTTAACGCCTTGATCAACGGCATGATGCCGTTCGGGTTGGCGGCGCCGATGCGTAGTTTCCGGGGCCCGGATTGTCCCGTATTCCGCAGGAAATCAATAGCCTCCTGTTGGTATCCGAACAAGGTTCGGGTGATGCCGTAGAGTGTCTCGCCCGTATCTGTCAGCTGAGCAGATTTTCCGGCTCGATGGAACAGCTCCACGTCGAACGCGCCTTCCAAGGATTTCACCTGGGCTGTTACTGTTGGCTGTCCAACGCCGATGGCGTTGGCGCCTTTCGTAAAACCGCCTTCCCGCGCCACGGCATGGAAGGATCGGAGCCATGTATGATACATCGATTTAATCGATCATTATATTGAAATATACGATTTGATCGATAATAAGAAACTCTCTAAATGTTGCAATCATGGAATCTGAAACGGCATCTAAATCGGACGCGCGACATGCGCGGCGAACCCTTGGGGTTTGCGGCGGCGCGCATTGTCTGCACGACGGATTTACCGACGCAATTTATGTTTTGCTACCCATATGGCATGAGGCGCTGGGCCTGTCCTTGGTCCAAGTCGGGCTGCTGAAATCGATCACCAGCGCTGCCCTGGCTGGATTTCAAATGCCCGCCGGCTTTTTGGCGGAGCGGTTCGGGGCGAAGTCTATTCTCGCGGTGGGGACAATTGTCGCCGGACTTGGATATATCTTGGCGGGTTTCGCGGGCGGCTTTATCGGGTTGGCCTTGGCGCTGGCGGTTGTGGGGGCGGGGGCCGCGGTCCAACATCCCCTGTCTTCCGCGTTGGTGGCGGATGCGTATCGAGGCGGCGGCCGGCGGGCGGCGCTCGGCATCTATAATTTTACCGGCGATCTTGGGAAGATGATCCTGCCGACCAGTGTGGCACTTGGCATTGGGTTTGTTGGCTGGCGAATGAGTTCGATTGGCGTCGGTGCGTTGGGTATCGCCGGCGGGTTCGTGATTTGGATAGCGCTACGCCGGATTGAGGCTGTGGCGATCGAAGCAGGGAAGGCGTCCGGTCCGTCCGGTCCTGTTAAGGGATGGGGTATCCGCGATCCGCTTGGATTTTCGCTTTTGTCGGCTGTCGGATTGCTCGATACGGCCACTCGCTACGCGTTTCTGCCTTTTCTGCCGTTTCTTCTGATGGAGAAGGGCGCCGAGATCGAAAGCGTCGGCTTTGCGATGACTTTGGTATTTGCAGGCGGTGCCGTTGGAAAGTTCGCTTGCGGATTGCTGGCTGAGCGTTTCGGTATCATCCGGACGGTTGTTCTGACGGAAATATGCACGGCGCTCGGTATCGTTGCCCTGCTATTCGCGCCGCTGCTTGTGGCGCTTTTGATATTGCCGCTGATCGGCGTTGCGTTGAATGGCACGTCTTCGGTCCTTTACGGAACGGTGTCGGAGTTCGTCGACGAGAACCGTCAAGCTCGGGCCTTCAGCCTCTTTTACACGATCGGCTTGGGTTCTGGGGCTATCGCTCCCATCGTCTTTGGCACTATTGGCGATGCCGTGAGCGTCACGTTCTCGCTTGGTCTAGTGGCTGCCATGGCGTTGTTGATTATTGCGATCTGTCCTTTTCTCGCACCCAAGATTGTCGAGAACGCGGCATAATGCCGCCATCCATAGAAATTCCCTTGAACTGAGCTCTTGAAATAAGTACCTAAACGGTCCACATTAAAGCAGTACTAAAACGGTTCTGTTTTAAGTGACGGTTTTCTTGGGGCTTTTGGGGTTTCCCGATGATTAAGCTTAGCCGATTGACGGATTACGGCGTCGTGGTCATGTCGCAAATGGCACAGGATATGACGGTAACGCGGACCACGCCCGAGTTGGCGGCGGCCACCGGTGTTCCAGCGCCTACAGTCGCAAAACTTTTGAAGCTATTGGTGAAGGGCGGCCTCGTCGAATCTTGGCGCGGTGTTAATGGCGGTTATGCGCTGACCCGCAAAATCGACGAAATTACCGCTGCTGACATCATTGAAGCGCTTGAAGGGCCGGTCGCGCTGACAGCTTGCGTTGACGGCTCGGATGCGGATTGCGGCGTAGAGTCACTCTGCCCGATGCGTGGTGGCTGGGAGAAAGTAAACCGCGCCATTCGCGCGGCACTGGAAGAAGTAACGCTGGCCGAGTTGAGCCAGCCTGTTGATTTTTTGTTACCGCCAACAACGGCGGATGCGAATGTGCACGAAAGTGCGAGAAGGGACTAAAGAATGGTCGCGAACGCTGAGACGATCGAACAAGTTCAATCTGTAACGGAGAAGTACAAGTACGGCTTCGTCACGGATATCGAGATGGATCACGCCCCCAAAGGGCTGAGCGAGGATATCGTTCGTTTTATCTCCGCCAAAAAAGACGAGCCAGAATGGCTGTTGGAATGGCGGCTCAAGGCCTATCGGCATTGGTTGACCATGCCGGACCCCGAATGGGCCAAGATCAGTCACCCGCCGATCGACTATCAGGATTCGTACTATTACGCGGCGCCGAAAATGCCGGGCGATGGGCCGCAATCACTCGATGAAGTCGACCCGAAGCTTCTAGAGACATACGAAAAGCTCGGCATTCCACTGAAGGAGCAGGAGATGCTCGCCGGAGTCGCCGTGGACGCGGTGTTCGATAGCGTTTCGGTCGCGACGACTTATAAGAAGAAGCTCGAGGAGAAGGGCATTATTTTCTGTGCCATCTCAGAGGCCGTCCATCGCTGCCCGGAACTGGTCCAAAAGTACTTAGGATCGGTCGTCCCCTATGCGGACAACAAGCATTCCTGCCTGAACAGCGCCGTCTATACCGATGGGTCCTTCGTCTACATCCCGAAAGGGGTGCGTTGTCCGATGGAACTCTCTACATATTTCCGCATCAACGCGGAAAATACGGGCCAGTTCGAGCGCACCCTGATCATCGCCGACGCAGGCTCATATGTGAGCTATCTCGAAGGCTGTACCGCGCCGATGCGCGACGAAAATCAGCTGCACGCCGCGGTCGTCGAGCTTATTGCGCTCGACGATGCGGAGATCAAATATTCGACAGTGCAGAATTGGTACCCGGGCGACGAGAACGGCAAGGGCGGCATCTATAACTTCGTCACCAAGCGCGGCATTTGCCGGGGGCGGAACTCAAAAATCTCCTGGACCCAGATAGAGACCGGCTCGGCGATTACCTGGAAATATCCGAGCTGTATCCTGGAGGGTGATAATTCGGTCGGTGAGTTCTACTCCGTCGCCATTACCAACAATATGCAGCAGGCGGATACCGGCACGAAGATGATCCATATCGGGCGTAATACCAGCTCAACGATCATCTCCAAGGGGATTTCTGCGGGGCGCGCCGACCAGACCTATCGCGGCTTGGTCAAGATCATGCCAAAGGCGGCGGGTGCCAGGAACTATACGCAATGCGACAGCTTGCTGATCGGTGACGAATGCGGGGCTCATACGGTGCCGTATATCGAATCGAGAAATGCATCGGCCAAGGTCGAACATGAAGCTACCACCGCAAAAATCAGTGAAGATCAAATGTTTTACTGTCTGCAACGCGGCATCAGCGAAGAAGAAGCGGTGGCGCTGATCGTGAACGGCTTCTGCCGGGAAGTGATGCAGCAACTGCCGATGGAATTCGCGGTCGAAGCGCAAAAATTGATTGGCATTAGCCTCGAAGGTAGCGTCGGTTAAGGCGCGAAAAGGAATTAGAGACATGGCACTTTTGGAAATCAACGATCTGCGCGCGACGGTGGACGGCAAGGAAATTCTCAAGGGAATAAACCTGTCCCTCGACTCCGGCCAAGTGCACGCCATCATGGGGCCGAACGGCTCCGGCAAGAGCACTTTGTCCTATGTATTGTCCGGACGCGCCGGCTATGAGGTGACCGGTGGTGAGGTTTTGCTCGACGGCAAAAACTTGCTGGAAATGAACCCGGAAGAGCGCGCTTGCGAAGGTGTGTTCCTCGGTTTCCAGTATCCGGTGGAAATTCCGGGGGTGCCCGGCACAACCTTTCTCAAGACGGCGGTCAATGCGGTGCGGCGCTATCGCGGCGAGAGCGAATTCGACGCCATGCAGTTCATTAAATTCGTCCGTGCCAAGGCGAAAGAATTCAACGTCTCGGACGATATGTTGAAGCGCGCGGTCAATTCGGGTTTTTCGGGCGGTGAAAAGAAGCGCAACGAGATCCTGCAGATGGCGGTTCTGGAGCCGCGTCTGGCGATCCTCGACGAGACGGATTCTGGCCTCGATATCGATGCTTTGAAGCTCGTCGCCGAAGGGGTCAACGCGATGCGGGGACCGGAGCGCGCGATGCTGATGATCACGCACTATCAGAGGCTTTTGGATTATGTGGTGCCGGACATGGTGCACGTTCTATTCGAGGGGGAGATCGTGAAGTCCGGGCCTAAGGAATTGGCGCTTGAGCTCGAGAAGGAAGGCTACTACCAGTTCTTTGAGACGGCGGCGTGACGGAGATTGGACGAGCGATGCCCGACGGAATGAAAATGGATATGCCGCTAGCGGAGAATTACGAGAACGTCGCACCTGTATTGACAAGCGCAGGCGTGGATTGGCTCGATGCGTTACGGCGTGACGGATTGGCGCGTTACGGCGCGTTGGGGCTACCGAACCCCAGGGTCGAAGCCTGGAAATACACCAACTTGACCCGTATGGGGCGGACGAAG
>JABJCS010000602.1 GCA_018665505.1 Alphaproteobacteria bacterium | reverse complement strand
CCGGAGGCTGGCCGAATCGAAGTATCTCGGGTGCGATGAATACACCATCGCCGATATCGCAACGTATCCCTGGGTCGCGCGCTACGACTGGCAGAATATAGACTTGGCGGACTTCCCGAATGTGAAACGCTGGTTCGACGAATTAAGCGCCCGCCCAGCGGTCGACAAAGGCATGAACGTTCTGGCCCCGCCCGCTTCGTGAGCCGGATCGAGGCCAAACTCGCGGAGATGGGCTTCGAATTGCCGGAGCCCTGGCCCTATCCAAGCCCGAACCGCACGGCGGTCGTGCAAGTTGGCCCGATCCTCTATGTGTCGGGCCACGGGCCGGGTTTGCCCGATCTTCCAGACGTTCGCCATAAGGGCAAAGTCGGCCTCGACGTCACGGTCGAGGAAGGTTACGCCACCGCGCGGGCCGTCATGCTGATGATCGTCGCCTCGCTGAAGCAATTCACCGGCGATCTGGATCGAGTAAAACGTGTCGTGCGGCTCTACGGTATGGTCAATGGCGGACCCGACTTCCGGGATTATCCAAAGGTGATCGACGGTGCCTCGGATTTCGTCTACGAGCTCTGGGGTCCTGAATTTGGCCAACACGCCCGCACCGCCATCGGCGCCGGCGGCCTTCCCCACGACATCGTGGTCGAGATCAACGGTGAGTTCGAGATCGCGGACTAACGATAACTCACCCCTTAGCTCTCTCGTATTTTATCCAGAACCGGCAGGATGAAACTACGGAACAAATCCGGGTTTTCTGACATCGGGAAATGACCGATACCTTCCATGACGGTCGCCTGCGAACCCTTGATTCGTGCAGCAGTCGCTTCGGTGCGCTCCGGTGTGCAGGAGGAATCGTATTCACCCGACAAGAGATAGACCGGGCATTTCTCCGTATCGATCAGCGGCGAGCGGTCGTCGAAATCGCCGTCGTGCCAATAGAAGAACAAGTCGCCCTTAAAGATACCGGGGCCACCCTGCATATAATGCCAAAGCGTCTCCCAGCGGTATTCATCCGGGCTCTGCGGCGCCACCTGTGCGGAGACGAAAGCCGAGGCAATCTCGCCGCCGTGTACGTCAGGACGGTGCAGCCATTCGAGATCGTAATAGGCGTCCAACTTGTCCGACCCTTCAAGTGCGATCACCGCCTTGAAGTATCCCGCCTGTTCCAAGGCCAAGTGCAGAACCACACGCCCGCCCATCGAACACCCCATGACGACGGGGTCGACCAACTCATAGGCGTCGCAGAATGCCATCACCGTCTCCTTGTAGAGATCAGTGGTCAGCTTGTACTCGTCCTCACGAAAGCCCGGAGGCGGGTTGGATTTACCGTGCCAGGGTAAATCGAAGGCAATGACCCGGTAGTGGTCCGTGATCGACTTGTCGCACAGAAGATGGCGGTATTGGCGCGCGTCGGAGCCCGCCGTGTGCAGGCAAACCAGCGGAGTGCCCGTCCCTGCTTCCTCTACATATATCCGGCAAGGTTTGCCGTCTACTTCCATGGTGAAATAGCGCCCGGTGATCGGCTCGAATTCCGGCATGATTCAGGTTTCCTTCCGGCGCGGACTGGCGATGACATCCTTGAAATACTGAAGGTTCTGCATCAACGGCAGCAGATCACCGTCGATCTTCGCCAACCCCTTGGGCAGCATGCTCCAAATATCGTGATAGTCGCGCTTCGGCGTCGGCGACCAATGCTCCACCCAGGTCTCCCGCGCGGCGCGAATCGTGAAACAACCCGTGTCAGTCGCCAAGCCGCGCGGTACCACGGCCGCCACTTTTCCTTCGGCAATCGTGACCACATAATCCTCGGCGTCGATTCCCAAAAGGAAACTGAGATTGACCCAACGGCCGCGCCGAACCAATGCGGTGTCGGCATTAACGCGCGTTTGCATATTTTCGAGCATTCTCCACCCTCCTATTGCTCAATTGAACTATCATGCGGGACGCGGATGTCGACACACTATAGGGGAACGATATGACTGAGTTTTTGAAGATCGAGAAAGACGGCCACATTCTACGGGTCACCTTAAACCGTCCCGAGCGCCGAAACGCCCTTTCGACGCCCATCTGTCACGGCTTAATCGATCTCCCGGCACAGGTGGAAGCCGATATGGATATCCGCTGCGTGGTGATCACCGGTGCCGGCGAAGGCTTTTGTTCCGGCGCTGACCTCAAGGAACGCAAGGAGGGAGACGAGACCGCACGATGGGATTACGTGGAGCTTGTCGACCGCGCATTGCTCGATATCGAGAAGATACCTGTACCGGTCATCTCCGCCGTGAACGGTCATGCGCTCGGCGGCGGTACAGAGCTGGCACTCAGCTGCGATATTCGCCTCGCCGTAAAACACGCGGAATTCGGCCTCACCGAGACCGGCATCGGCATCATCCCGACCGGCAGTATCGTGCGCCTGCTCCGCGATGGATACGATGCGCTCAACTCGCTGCTCACATATACCGCAGGCCGTTTCAGCGCCGCGCAAATGCTGGAGATGGGCTTCATCCAACAAGTGGCCGATGATGTGCCCCAGCTCATGGATCGGACGGATGTATTAGCACGGCAGATCGCGCAGAACGCACCCTTGGCCTTACGCGCGGCAAAGAAGGTGAAGCGCACCTTGGCAATTGGAAAAACTGCGGAGGCGATGGAATCCGCCGAAGCCATTCGACGCACCCTTGATGGAACCGCCGATTGCCTCGAAGGTCTCGCCGCCTTCGCGGAGAAGCGGGACCCAATATTCACCGGGCGATAGATTGCATATTCATGTGTTTTTATGCATTTGTCTGAATATTATGGATAATTATTGGACTTCGTCTCTAATCCTCCGCTGAATTACATCAGTTAAGAGGAACCTCCGTCATGCAGGATTTCGCGGCGGCCTTTATCGAGGCTTTCAATTTACTTGCACGCGCCGACAGCGATTTGCTGGAGATCGTCGGCCTTTCTCTACGCGTCAGCCTCTCCGCCGTCATACTCTCCTGCCTGATCGGGTTTCCCATCGGCGCGGCCCTCGGAATTGGCCGCTTTCCCGGACGCCAAACGCTCATTGTCTGCGTCAATGCCCTCATGGGACTGCCGCCTGTTGTCGTCGGATTGATCGTCTATCTGTTTCTGTCGAATGCCGGGCCGCTCGGTTGGATGGAAATATTGTATTCGCCAACAGCGATGATCATCGCGCAAACCATTTTGGTGGCACCCATCGTGGCCGCACTTTCCCGCCAGGTGGTCGCCGATCTTCACGCTGAATACGCGGAGCAATTCCGATCCCTTTCCGTGCCGACACGCACCGCTGTCGCAGCAATGCTGTGGGACGCCCGGCACAGCCTGGCCACCGTGGCGCTGGCTGGGTTCGGGAGGGCCATTGCTGAAGTCGGCGCGGTCATCATCGTCGGCGGTAATATCGATCATCTAACCCGCGTCATGACGACAGCCATCGCGCTGGAAACATCGAAAGGAAACCTCGCCTTAGCCTTGGCTCTCGGCTTCATCCTTATTGTTCTGGCGCTCGCGGTGAATGCCGCCGTGGCAATTCTCCGTGGTGCATCGGAGCGTCATGCCGATGCGTGAAGCCCTCCTGCCGGCAAGCATTTCCGGATTGACCTTTGAAGCCAGCGGACGCCGTTTGATCGACGACGCGCATCTTGAGCTACAGCCGGGCGCGATCACGATGATCATGGGGCCGAACGGCGCCGGTAAGAGCCTATTACTACGCTTGCTTCATGGATTGATCGTACCGTCGGCGGGAGACATTCAATGGGGAACACGCGTGCCCAGCGAAGATACCCGGTATCAGCAAGCCATGGTCTTTCAACGACCGGTCATGTTGCGCCGGTCCGTCGCCGCCAATATCGATTTTGCACTCAAATTGCGCGGCAAGCGGAACACCGAGACCCGAAACCATATTCTGTCGACCGTCGGTCTGGAGGACCGTGCCAAACAACCGGCGCGTCTGCTTTCAGGTGGCGAACAGCAACGCCTCTCCCTCGCCCGAGCGCTGGCAACGGAGCCAGACGTGCTGTTCTTGGACGAGCCGACCGCACATCTGGACCCGGCATCGACAGCCGCAATCGAAGATGTCGTCCGGGAAGCTCATCGCGCGGGCACTAAGATCGTTTTCGTCAGTCACGATATCGGACAAGCACGCCGTCTGGCCGACGAAGTGGTTTTCATGCATCGCGGCCGCATTCTGGAACAGACACCGGCCGCCCAATTTTTCGAGACCCCAGTATCGCCGGAGGCTAAGCACTTTCTGGCGGGAGAACTCGTCCTTTGATGGTCCGATCGATATTCGCTTTCCTTGCGATTTGGACGCTTGGACTTGGAATTCCAGGCGATGCCGACGCAACGGAACGCTCTCTCATCCTGCAATCGACGACCTCAACCGCCAATTCGGGCCTATACGATCATCTGTTGCCAGTATTCGAGGATGAGACCGGTATTAAGGTTCATGTGGTCGCCGTCGGCACCGGGCAAGCGATACAAAACGCCCGGAACGGCGATGGAGACGTGCTCCTGGTACATGCGAAAGAGGCCGAAGAGAAGTTCGTCGCCGACGGCTTCGGGGTAAAACGTTTCAATGTGATGTACAACGACTTCATCATCGTCGGCCCGCCCACCGATCCGGCCAAAATCGCAGATCTCGGCAATGCCAAGGATGCCTTATGCAAAATCGCTTCTACCCGGGCGCTCTTTGCCTCACGTGGCGACGATTCGGGCACCCATAAGAAAGAATTGCGGCTTTGGGCCGCGGCCAACCTCGATCCAAGCAAAGAAAGCGGGACCTGGTATCGCGAAACCGGCTCCGGCATGGGGGCGACACTGAATGTCGGTGTCGGCATGGGAGCATATGTCCTGACGGACCGTGCGACCTGGCTAAGCTTTGGAAACAAAAGAGATTTCAGGATTCATATCCAAGGCGACAAATTTCTTTTTAATCAATACGGTATCGTATTAACTAATCCCACCATTCATCCCCGCGTGAAGGCTGGTGCTGGACAGAGGTTCATCGACTGGATTCTGAGCCCAAAGGGTCAACGTGCTATTGCTGGGTATAAATTGCGTGGAAAACAGCTCTTTTTCCCGAATGCAGCGCCGAGGTAATATCCGGTAAGGCATCCTTTGACAGGCTCAAGATGAGGGGTACTGAGAATATTCTATCACCAAAATCGCCTCATCCTGAGCTTGTCGAAGGATGACAGTGCCAAAATCTGAACAACGTTACCTTACGCGCCGTTCATCCTCACTTTACCGAGCGAACCGATATCATAGCCGCCCATTTCCGCCGCACGGACTCGGAAAGCTTCCGTCGCGGCGAAGGACAACAGCGCCTGGACAGGCTCTTCGAAATAGTCGCGACGCCAGATCGCCAAATCATACCGCTCTCGAAACAGTGCCTCGAAACCAAGCCGCTGCTGACGGGCGACCGCCTCGATTCCGAGCCCAGCATCGGCCTTGCCTTCGGCCACCGCTATGGCGACATCGAGTTCGCTTCGGGCTGGCGTCTCCAGCATATCGAGTGTCGCAGGATCCAACCCCTCTCGCGCCATGAGATGGCTGAGCAAGATATAGGAACCCGCTTGTTTCTGTCTCGGAATGAATTTCCCCTGCCCTAGATCGGCAATTCCCTTGATGTTCTTTGGATTTCCGGGCGCAACGATCAATCCCTGCTGACGGGTCGCCCATTCGATCAGCACGACCGGCATGCCGTGGAGCACTTGCGCCACATGCCCGACATTCCAATCGTCGCGCTCCGGTTCGAAAACATGCATCCCGCAAGCGACGGCCTTCCCTTCGCCGAGACGCGTCAATCCGTCCAAACTGCCGTCGAAAAATGTCGCAATTCCGCTACCGGACTCCCGTAAAGCCCAATCGAGGAGAGGGTCGTGACTTCCCGCCAGAACCAAGGGCGGTTGCAGGACGCTATCGATACCGGATGTCGTCTGCGCGTTGCGGCGCACCCAGGCCTCGACCAATTCGCGGGGGAACAATAGTTTTCCGGTGACCCGGCTGACCGGGATCGAGCCTTCCTTTACCAGATCGTAGACCGTGCGCTCCTTAATGCGGAGCAAATCGGCGACTTCCTTGGTGGTTAGGAAATCCGCCATCGGGTCAATTTTCCAACACCCGATCGGCCCAAAGGTCGTAATCGTCCGCGTGATCAACTTTGGCGGAGACGATATCACCGGGGGCAAGCTCGGTATCGCCGTTTAGGAACACGCTGCCGTCAATTTCCGGTGCATCCCAATGAGAGCGGCCGATCGCGCCCTCCTCGTCTACTTCATCGATAATGACCTCGATGGTGCGCCCTACTTTGGCGGCCATGCGCTTTTCGCTGATGCCACGCTGCCATTCCATGAAGCGGTGCCAGCGCTCGTCCTTGACCTCATCGGGAACCACTTTCGCGATCTCGTTCGCGGGTGCACCCTCGACCGGCTCATACTTAAAGCATCCGACCCGGTCCAATTGGGCCTCCTCAAGCCAGCCGAGCAATTCCTCGAAATCCTCTTCTGTCTCGCCCGGAAATCCGACGATAAAGGTGGAACGCAACGCCAAGTCAGGTACTTCCGCACGCCAGCGTCCGATCCGCTCCAAGACCTTCTCTTGGTTCGCTGGACGGCGCATGGCTTTCAACACGCGCGGGCTTGCGTGTTGAAAGGGAATATCAAGATAGGGGAGAATTTTACCACTCGCCATGAGCGGCATGATCTCGTCCACGCTGGGATAAGGATAGACGTAGTGGAGGCGCACCCAAACGCCGAGTTCGCCCAAGGCGTCTGCCAGCTCGGTCATCCGTGCCTTCACGTCGCGGGCTCGCCATTTACTTTCAGCGTATTTCAGATCAACGCCATAGGCGCTGGTGTCCTGCGAGATCACCAGTAATTCCTTCACACCAGCATTCGCCAGACGTTCGGCCTCATACATCACATCGTTGGCCGCGCGGCTGCGCAAATCGCCGCGCAATTGTGGGATTATGCAGAAACTGCAGCGGTTGTTGCAGCCTTCGGATATCTTCAGATAGGCATAATGACGAGGTGTGAGTTTGATACCCTCGGGCGGCACTAGGTCTTCAAATGGGTTCTGCGGCTGCGGCAACGCGTCATGCACCGCGCTCACGACCTCCTCATATTGGTGTGGCCCCGTGACGGCCAAAACCGCGGGGTGCGTTTCGCGGATGCGATCCTCTTCCACGCCAAGGCAACCAGTGACGATCACACGGCCGTTTTCCTGAATGGCCTCACCGATAGCGTCGAGAGATTCCGCCTTCGCCGTATCGAGGAACCCGCAGGTGTTCACGATGACGAGGTCTGCTCCGGCGTATTCGCCCGACAGCTCGTAGCCCTCGGCTCGCAGCTTCGAGAGAATGCGTTCGGAATCCACCAATGCCTTGGGACAACCAAGACTAACAATGCCAATTTTAGATGCGCTTTCAGTCATGGGCGGGTTATAGCGCCGCTGGACGGACAGCGCCACTACGGCGCGATATCGCCGCGCCGCCGCACCAACCTAGATCATCCGAAGACGCCCACAGCAGACGTGTATTGATATCATGGCCCAAACTTCACCCTTGAAACATGTATTGATCGCCAACCGAGGCGAGATCGCCATCCGCATCGCCCGCGCGGCGGCGGAAGCCGGCATCGCGACGACCGCCGTCTATGCACAAGACGACAACGCATCCCTGCATGTCCACAGGGCGGATAACGCCGTCGAGTTGCCCGGCGTCGGACCTG
>JABJCS010000070.1 GCA_018665505.1 Alphaproteobacteria bacterium | reverse complement strand
TAGCGCCGGACAGCGTCAATCAGCGGGGTGGTGCTCTCGCCTGGGGTCATCCGATTGGGGCGTCGGGTGCCATCCTTGCCGTTCGCCTTTTCCATGATTTGCAAGGGCGCGCGCCAGGCGATCTCGGGTTGGCGGCGATTGCCGCCGCGGGCGGGCTAGGTAGCGCGATGGTGCTCGAAGCGGTTGGTGCGTGATGATTAAGGTCTCCGCCCCGTCCGAATTGACCAGCTATATCGGAGACGACTTTAAGTCGACCGAAAACGTTCTGGCATCGCATGAACTGATAGAAGCGTTTCTAGAAGTATCAGGAGACCGGCAGTCGATTCATACGACTGAGGCTGAGGAGCGAATTGTACCGGGAAACTTATTGATCTCGCTTATACCGCGTCTGCTGCAGTCGTGTCTGTCTGTTGGCGAATTCGAGCAATGCGTCACCGTGAAGTATTCTGAAATCCGATTTAAATCCCCGCTCGTCGCGGGTGAGCATCTTACCCTTTTCGGAAAAATTTCCAATGTGCGGGTGCGGTCGAGTGATGTGTTCGTGACCGCCGATGTGTCACTCTTGGAACCGAACAGCGGTCGGCTAATCCTTACCGCTCAGGTGACCGATCTTTATGAGGCATGAACATCTAGCGACTAAGGCGTCGGCGCATCCTTGCGGATCAATCCTTCGCTCTTTAGTTCCGCCCATAAGGCAACTGGAATATCGTGGGCCATGGCGGCGACATTCGTCTCGACTTGCGCCGGGCTATTCGCGCCGGGGATGACGGTAGCGACCGCCGGATGATGGAGGGGGAATTGCAGCGCCGCGGCCGGTAGCGGAACGCCGTGGCGCTCGCAGACAGCGGCAATGCCGCGCGCTTTCATCATGATGGCGTCTTCGGCAGGTTGATAGGCGTAGAGCGCATCGTCGGTCGGACCGGTCGCAAGAATACCCGATGCGAAGACCGCGCCGATGACTATTCCCACACCGCGCGCGTCGCACAAGGGCAGATCTTCGTCCAAGGCCGGTTGGTCGAGCAGGGTATACGGCATCGCCATCAGGAAATAATCGATGTCGCAATACTCGAGAAAGCGCGGAATTAATCCGGTGAAATTCATACCGGCGCCGATCGCACTGATCTCGCCAGAAGAGCGCAGTTCTGCCAAGGCTTTAAACCCGCCGCCGTCGATGAGTTGCTTGAACGCGGCCTGCACACCTTCCTCTGATTTCTGATGTCGCCAGTCCAGGTCGTGAATCACCAGGGCGTCGACCGTATTGATGCCCAAGCGTTGCAGGCTTTGTTCGTAGGATCGCAAAATACCGTCTCGGGTATAATCGAAGCGAAGATCGAAATGTAGACCCCCTTTCCAGCGGGGGAAACTGAAGCTCGCCGGGTCCGCGGGGCGAGAATAGATACGACCAACTTTGGTTGTCAGGTGGAAGTCAGCACGCGGTCTTTGTCGCAGATGATGCCCCACGCGATGTTCGCTCTTCGTGTTGCCATACCAAGGGGCAGTGTCGAACAAACGCACGCCTGCTTCGTAGGCAGTGGCAAGGGTCGCTTCCGCTTGGGATTCCGGAATGATTTCATCCGGATCGCCCATGGTCCCGCCACCGAATCCCAGTTGTGTCACTTCGACGGATGTGCGGCCGATCTTGTTAACCTTGAACGGGTCCATGCCGCTATACATCCAGGCGGTATGAATCACCGTCCTTCTTTAAATGGCCCGCCGTCGGGGTCGCGAAATGAGTGCCGATCACCAACGTAGGGGATCCGGCCAATTGCTCGTACATGGAGCGCCGCGTGGCAATTGCCTGGGCTGGGTCGCTGTCCGGCGCCGAACTCCATTCCGGATGGGCGAACTGACAGGGATGATGCAGGAAGTCGCCTGTGATGAGCGCGCTCTCGCCATCGGATTCGATCAATACGCTGGCATGTCCCGGTGTGTGGCCCGGTGTCGGCACCAATTTTACCTCAGGGCAAAGTTGATGGTTTTGGGCGACCAAATCGACCAATCCCGCGTCAAAGACAGGCAGAATCGAATCCGTCATCAGTTGATCTAATCCTTCCCCGTCATGGGTTTTCCAGTGATTGAACTCGATCTCGCCATAGAGATAGCGGGCGTTCTTGAAGGTCGGGACCCATTTCCCATCGACGAGCATCGTGTTCCAACCGACATGGTCGACATGCAGATGGGTGCACATGACGTTGTCGATACTATCGCGCGGGTATCCCGCGTCCTCCAAATCCTGGAGGAACGAAGTCTGCAGTTTATTCCAGGGCGCGATGTCGCGTTCCTTGTCGTTACCGACGCAGGTGTCGACGACGATGCGTCGGTCCGGTGTTTCCACCACCAGCGCATGTATGGCGCCCCGTAGGCGGCCTTCCTCGTCGCTGAAATGGGGCTGCAGCCATTTGATCTCGCGCACGAGCTCACGTTTGGCGCCAGGGATGATCCGGCTCATGCCACCAGTGGCTTCGATTTCTACGATGCGCGTGATCTTCACGTCGCCGACTTTCCAGACTTCCCCTACCATCGCGCATTCCCTCCATGAACCAGTGTTACCTTTAGGATAAGATCGGTGGGTTTGGTGGAAATGACCAGCCTTGCCCCGGAAGCGTATTCCCCAACATTCCTTAATAGGGAATGGTTCCACATGATCAGGACGAGGAAGAAGCCATGAGTGCCGCCGTCGAGAGTTCGCCGTCCGAGGAAATCCGCGCCAAACTCAATCACCCAGTGGTCGATTGCGACGGCCATTATATCGAGTTCATGCCGTACTACATGGATTTTGTGGAGGAGGTCGCCGGAGCGGATATGGTGGAGACCTTCCGGCAAAACCGGATCGGGCAGGGGCGCCTGTCGCCTTCTGCCTGGCACAATATGTCGCGCGAGCAGCGCCAGCATCAGCTGAGATGGCGGCGCCCCTTCTATGCCTTACCGACCAAATTGGTGAAGGATCGAGCGACTTCGATGATTCCGCGCCTCCTTTATCGGCGGATGGACGAACTCGGTGTCGATTTCAGCGTACTCTACCCGACCCTCGGGCTGGATATGTTGTTCATTAAGGACGCGGAAATTCGCCAGGCGGCCTGCCGGGCGTTGAACAAGATGAATGCGACGGTATGGGCGGAATTCTCCGACCGGATGGCGCCGGTGGCGGCGATCCCGACCACCACGCCGGAAGAAGGTGTCGCCGAGCTGGATTATGCGATTGGCGAACTTGGTCTTAAGGGCATCATGATTTCGGGTAATGTCCACCGCTACGTGCCGCAGGTCGAGGAAGAAGCTCCCGAATGGGCGCGCCACGCGCTGTGGTACGATCACATGGCAATGGACAGCAAATATGACTACGACCCGTTCTGGGCAAAATGCGTCGAGCATAAAGTAGCGCCGACCTCGCATGCGGGACATCAAGGCATCGGCAGCATGAAGTCGATCTCAAGCTATGTTTACAATCACATCGGCAGCTTCAATCACGCCAATCACGCTTTCTGTAAGGCGGTGTTTCTTGGCGGTGTGGCCAAGCGCTTCCCGACATTAAAGTTCGGTTTCTTGGAGGGAGGTGTCGGCTGGGCCGTCAATTTGATGGCCGACATCATGGAGCATTGGGAGAAGCGCAATAAGAACGCGATATCCAACTACGATCCAAAGAACTTGGACACCGACGCCATGGCGGAATTCTTCCGTGAGAACGGCGCCGATATGATTGCCGGAAAGGAAGACAGCTTCACGAGCTATCTGGAAACACTGAAGGCGGATTTTGAGAACCCGGATGAGCTCGACGAGTTTGCCGCGTGCGGGTGTGAGACCCGTGACGCCATCCGCGATCAGTTCCGCAACTTCTTCTTCGGCTGTGAGGCGGATGATAGTATTAACGCCACGGCTTTTCAGGGTGAAAAAAATAAACATTTCAATGCGATGTTCAGCTCTGACATCTCACATTGGGACGTCCCCGATATGCGGGAATGTGTCTCAGAAGCGTATGAATTGGTAGAGCACGGACATCTGAACGATGAAGATTTTGAAGATTTCATGTTCGCTAATCCAGCACGGCTGCACGCTGGTATGAACCCCGATTTCTTCAAAGGCACAC
>JABJCS010000069.1 GCA_018665505.1 Alphaproteobacteria bacterium | reverse complement strand
ATCGATATCCTGACTATTTTCGGTGTTGCCCTGTGTGTCACCGTTTTGTTGTCGGTCTATCTCGGGAATACAATTGTGCGGCCGTTGCGTCGGCTTGCGGCGGCGGCCGATAAAGTAAGGAGTGCTCCTGGACAGGTTCGATACTTACCGGAATTCAGGGGACGTAATGACGAAATTGGTGACCTTGCTGCAGATTTGAATGCGATGACCGAGGCTCTGTCGCAGCGTCTTGATGCCATCGAAAGTTTTGCCGCAGATGTCGCGCATGAATTGAAAAACCCTTTAACGTCGCTCCGCAGTGCTGTTGAAACCGCGGCACGGATCAAGGACCCGGATCAGCAACGTCGCCTGATGGATATTATTCAGGACGATGTGAAGCGGCTTGATCGGCTTATTTCGGATATCTCGGATGCCTCGCGGTTGGATGCAGAGATGTCGCGGGATGAATCTGACAAGATCGAGCTCAACCGGATGTTGGCCGCCTTGGTCGAGGTCCATCATACCTCCGGCAGCCACGGTGACCGGAAAATTGCGTTCGAGGAAACATCGAAAGGACCTTTCACGGTTCTGGGGAACGAGGGGCGCGTTGTTCAGGTTCTACAAAACCTGATCACCAACGCGTTTTCTTTTAGCCCCCTCGAAGGCCTTGTCATGGTGCGAATTGGTCGTGATCGGGATTGGGTGATTGTCACAATTGAAGATGAAGGCCCAGGCATTCCACCTGGTAGTTTGGAAAAAATCTTTGATCGGTTTTACAGCGAGCGGCCAGAAACAGAACAATTCGGAACACATTCTGGTTTGGGGCTGAGTATCTCGCGTCAAATTGTCGTTGCGCATCAGGGCAAGATCGAAGCAGAAAATCGAACGGACCTGCACCGCAAAGTACTCGGTGCCCGCTTCATCGTGCGGCTACCGTTATCGTGAAGGATATGTTGGTCCATGCGACTTGCGTGGTTATAGGCGGGGTGGGTGTGCTGCTTCGCGGGCCCTCCGGCAGTGGCAAATCTGATCTGGCTCTGCGTCTTATAGAGGGGGGCGCCAGGCTTGTGGCCGACGACCAGGTAAAGCTGACTGAAGCAGCTGGCTCATTGGCGGCTAGCGCCCCTGAAACTCTGCGGGGGAAAATTGAGGTCCGAGGCTGCGGCATTCTCGACATTCCTTACGCGGAAAACGTGTCGATCCGACTGGTGATTGATCTCGTCCTGCGTCGTGACGTCCCGCGTATGCCTGAGCCTGCTCATTGTGACATCGCTGGACGCACCTTGCCGCTTTACCGATTGCACGCCTTCGACGCGTCTTGTTCGGCGAAAGTTCGATCCCTGGCGGCGCAGCTGGCGTGAAATCGGTGTTATTCGGAGGTATGAGATTGCTTGCCGTTCTTAAAACAAAGCGCAATAGTAGCGCCCGAAAATGACCATGCCCGCAAATAATGTCCCCAATTCCGGCAACAATGCCGAGCTTGGAGAAGCCTCTAACCGAACTCCCGTTCTTCTGGTGACCGGGATTTCCGGCGCTGGGCGCTCGACAACATTGAAGATACTCGAAGACCTTGGATATGAAGCGGTCGATAATTTGCCGCTTACCTTGTTGCCTAGTCTGGTTATTCCGGCGTTAGGGAACCGTCGGCCGCTTGCCATTGGCATTGATGTTCGAACCCGGGATTTTGGTGTTGAACAGTTTTTGAACGAAATCGACGCGCTCATCGCCCGGGACGATTTGGACGCTAGGATGGTTTTTCTGGATTGTGATGACGAAGTGTTACAGCGTCGGTTTACGGAAACGCGACGGCGGCATCCTTTGGCCGCCGACCGTCCGGTGATGGATGGTATCAAACATGAAAGGCGGTTGGTTGTGCCGCTGCGTGATCGGGCAGATTTGGTTGTCGACACGTCGCAACTCTCTCTCAATGATCTGCGGCGGTTGATGAATGGTCATTTTGCGCTTGATGTAGAAGCGTCTTTTGCGATTCTTGTGATGTCATTCTCATATCGCAATGGCATTCCACGCGAAGCGGATTTAGTCTTTGATGCTCGGTTCCTGGCTAATCCCCATTATGACGAAGCCTTAAAGCCATTGACCGGACTGGACGCCCGTGTCGCGAAGTTTGTATCGGACGATCCAGGCTTCCCGGAATTTTTTCAGTCATTAACCGGGTTGTTGCAACCACTATTGCCGCGTTTTCAGAATGAAGGCAAAAGCTATCTCACGATTGCAGTTGGTTGTACCGGCGGACAGCACCGCTCAGTCTTCGTGGCAGAAGAACTTGTGGCGTGGCTCAGCAAAAACGGCCAACATGCGGGTGTAATGCATCGAGAGTTGCGCGACGCCGAAACCCGTAGCGAAAAGAATTGAACGCGTCATGATTGGAATAGTACTGGTTACTCATGGTCAGCTCGCT
>JABJCS010000007.1 GCA_018665505.1 Alphaproteobacteria bacterium | reverse complement strand
CTTTCTTGCGCTCGCATTCTGCCTGATGCTGTTGTCCCCGCCTCTGCGGGCGGCGGAGAAAGAGCTTGTCATCGGGATCAGCCAGTTCCCGTCGAACTTCAATCCGCTCATCAACAGCATGTTGGCCAAGTCCTATATGCTGGCCCTCGCACGGCGGCCGATCACGGTCTACGACCAGGACTGGAACCTGATCTGCCTGCTATGCGAAGCGTTGCCCGACCTTGCCGACGGCTCCGCGGTTCACGAGCTCACCGCTGACGGAAAACCGGGCATCGCCGTGACCTATCGTCTCGACCCAAAGGCAGTGTGGGGCGACGGCACGCCGATCACAACGAAAGACATCCTGTTCACCTGGGAAGTGGGAAAGCATAAGCTTTCCGCCGTCGGCGATGCGGAGACGTTTCGCCGTATCACCAAGATCGACACCCATGATGACAAGACGTTCACGATGCACGTCAACAAGCGGACCTGCGATTACGCGGGGATCAACGGGTTCGAGTTGCTGCCCGCCCATATCGATCGCGAAAATTTTGCCGAGCCACGAGAATACCGCAATCGCAGCGCCTATGAACGCGACACCACCAATCCCGGCCTTTGGTTTGGCCCCTACCGGGTCAGTGAAGTCGTCTCCGGCGCTCATGTGATTTTCGATCGCAACCCGCGTTGGTGGGGGAAACAACCCTATTTCGACCGCATCATCGTGAAGGCCATCGGCAATACAGCGGCGATGACGGCGAGCCTACTCTCCGGCGGCATCGACTATATCGCGGGCGAATTGGGGCTCTCGGTCGACCAGGCAATGGCGTTCGAGAAACGTGCTGAAGGCCGCTATGAATTCAACTATAAACCGGGCCTGATTTACGAGCATATCGACGTCAACCTCGACATACCGGCTCTCAAGGACCGTCGGGTACGCCGGGCGCTCCTCCACGCGGTTGACCGCGAAGCCATTAGCAAGATTTTGTTCGGCGGTCACCAACCCGTCGCACATGGCCAAACCAATCCACTGGATCGTGTCTACAACCCCGAAATCCCAAAATACGCATTTGATCCTGACAAGGCGAGCGGGCTACTCAACAGTGCCGGATGGACCCGGGAGGGAAGCCGCGATATCCGCCGGAACGCCGATGGCTCTCCGCTACGTTTTGCCTTCATGACGACCGCCGGCAACAAGACGCGCGAGCTGATCCAACAGGTTCTGCAGAGCCAATGGCGTAAGGTCGGCATCGACGTTCGAATTCGGAATGAGCCACCGCGCGTTTATTTTGGCGAGACGGTAACGAAACGAAAGTTCCAGGGCCTGGCCATGTATGCTTGGCTCTCCGCCCCGCGTAACGTCCCGCGCACGACCCTGCATTCCGAGACCATTCCGACGGACGCCAATGGCTGGTCCGGGCAGAACTATCCCGGATACAGCAATCCTGAACTCGACAAGGTCCTCGACGATGTCGAGGTCGTTTGCGAACCCAAGCCCAATCAAGCGCTCTGGAACCGCCTACAGACGATCTACTCCAGCGAATTACCGGTCCTGCCGCTGTATTTCCGAGCGACGCCGTTCATCCTGCCGAAATGGTTGAAGGGTATCCGTCCGACCGGCCATCAATATAGCACAACCTTATGGGTGGAAGACTGGTTCGCCGAAGGGCGGCCCGGTTCATGAGGGCGCACGGATGATACGCTTTCTCGCGCGCCGCTTATTCGAAGCCATCGCCGTCCTCGCCGTGATGTCCTTCGTCATCTACGGCTTGATCGGCTTGATGCCAGGTGACCCCATCGACCTGATGATTAACGCCGACCCGAAGCTGACGCCCGACGACGCGGCACGCCTCAAAGCGCTCTACGGTCTCGACCGGCCAATCATCGAGCGCTATTTCAATTGGTTGAGCGCAGCACTCGGCGGTGACCTTGGATACAGCCGGGTCCACACAAAACCGGTCTTGGAGATTTTGATCCCGCGCCTCGGCAATACGGTTCTATTGCTTGGGATCAGCCTTCTGCTCTCACTCGTGATAGCGATCCCGCTTGGCGTCTATGCCGCGCTCAAACCGTACTCACGGGTCGATTACGCGGTAAATATGCTCTGTTTCGCGGGCATATCTCTACCACCGTTCTGGCTTGCCCTGCTGTTTATTTTGCTTTTCGCGGTGATCCTGGGATGGCTGCCGGCAGGAGGTATGGAGACCGTCGGTGACGGTAGTATATGGGACCGCATTCAATATATGATTCTCCCGGTCCTCACGTTGACCATTCATTCCATTGGCGGGTTTACCCGCTTCATGCGCGCCAGTATGCTCCAGACATTACGCCAAGATTATGTCCGCACGGCACGCGCAAAAGGCGTTACCGAAACACGGGTCGTGATCGGCCACGCGTTGCAAAACGCGCTTACACCGCTGGTCACCGTTGTCGCCCTGAGTTTCGGAGGGCTGTTCTCCGGCGCCTTAATCACCG
>JABJCS010000601.1 GCA_018665505.1 Alphaproteobacteria bacterium | reverse complement strand
CTTGCTGCCGCCTACGGTCGCATCAACAGCACCTGGACTCTACCGAACCAAGTGGGCTGGCCCATGGCGAAGGAACTGCTGTTCTCCGCCCGGATTGTCGAAGCGGAGGAAGCCTATCGGATCGGCTTGCTCAATCACCTCGTGCCAAAAGCGGAGTTGCGCGACAAGACTATGGAGCTCGCCAAGATTATCGCCGGCAACCACACCGGTGCCGTGGTCGGCATAAAGGAGTTGATGTTGCGCGGGCTCGGAGAGCCCCTGCATACCCAGTGGGAACACGAAATCGATCATGGGAAGAATGTCTTGAAGGGCGCCAAGGCCGAAGACGCCTTCCCCGATTTCATCGCCCGTAAGGGACGGCAAATTTCATAGCGGAGAAGCGCAATATGAAGACCACGCAACTGGCGAACGGCTTTGCCACCCAGATTGAGGGGGTCGACCTCTCGATGCCACTCGATACCGACACTTTCGAAACCATCCGCGACCTATGGATGGAAAACCGGATCGTCGTCTTTCCACAGCAGAAATTGGACGACGATCAGTTGGTCGCATTCACTGAACGCTTCGGTCCCTTGTTCGTTCACGCGCAGGCAAGCTTACTGACGACGTACAAACGCAAAGAGGTGATGGAGTTATCGAACCTCGATGGGGTCGCTCGTCCGGTGGAGTACGAGCTGGATTGGCACACTGATCAGACCTACACGCCGCAGCCAGTCTTCGCGACGATCCTGTACGGCATCGTGGCCCCAAAGGAAGGCGGGCAGACACTATTTTCCGATCTCGCGGGTGCTTACGCCAGCATGCCGGACAGTATGAAAGAGAAAGTCGACGGCGCCACGGCCGTCTATTCGGCGGAGCCCCGCCCGAAAGTGCGCAAGACGCCGCTGACGGAAGAAGAGAAAGCGCGGATATTAGACTGTGCGCATCCGCTCATCCGAACGCACCCGTATCTAAAGCGGAAAGCACTCTACCTTAGCCCACTACATATCAAGACAATCGGCGACCTGTCGGAGGATGAGAGTTTCCAATTCCTCAAGGAACTTACTGCGCACGCGACCCGTCCCGAACACGTCTATCGCCACACGTGGTCAGTTGGCGACGTGGTGATGTGGGACAATACATCAGTCATGCACAGCCGAACACCGATGCCATCCGGCGAGAAACGCTATCTGAAGCGGACTGGATTCTATCTGCCGGATGAACTGGCGGTGCCGTTCTAAACACCCCACCCTAGTCCGTTCCCGCGTACGGGAGAGGGCTGGCGCTTACTGAACCGTATCCGGTGGCCGTTGCACGTAAGCATTCGGGTCGCGTTCCGCGAGCTTACTAATGTCCGAGCCTGGGCGTTCCGTCGGACGCGCCAATTGCAGGATCAAAATCTCCGCTCCGTCCGCACCCGCCGTCAAGGTCGGCGGCGTCTCTCCATTCTTGACGTGCATCAAGGAATGTCGTGGCAATTCACCATCCGAGCCGATCAATGAGCCCTCGCAAACGAGGTAGTATTGCCCGCCCGCATCGGACGGAATGCCTTGCGCGATCGCGTTCGCACCCAAACGGATACCGACAGCGTCGACACCGTCATCTTGGGGCGCCATCAGGTCTTCCCGCAGGCTTTCGCCAGCGCTGAGACGTGGGCGGGAGGTATCGAAATGCCCCGCAATGTTTCGTCCCGCGCGGCCCGGCATGTTGTGTTTATTGCCCGGCATGGCGAAGAAACCGCCGCTCGCGATGGGCCGCAACGTGAAGAACGAGAAACCTTCTTTTTCACCAAAGATCGGACCATAGGGCGTGAAGGCATCCGCATATTGGAAGGTTACGGATTTCGCATCTTTCTTGCCCATCCGGCAATCGCCCGCAACGACGACTTGAAATTGATCGATATCGTGGAAATGCGGCGTGACAAGCGCCCCCGCGAAATTACGCTCTACGAGGAAGGCCTGCGGCCCTGTATCGATGGTGCCGGGGCTGCCGATAAAATCGTGGCGATAGCCCATCCCCTTGGCCTGGGGAACTTCCGTCATTTTTGCGTCCGTCCTCGAGACAACTTGCATTTCACTCTTCTCCTGTAACTCAATCGCCCATCAACGGCAGTTTAACGACTTCGCGCCGCCGGAGCGACATTGTAACCGCATCGGTCCATTCCATGTACTTCACGGCGGTGGCAAAATCCGTGTGCGTCACTTCTTCCTTACCGCGAATGGCGTTGATGAACTCTTCCTCAACTCGCCAGGCACCGCGTTTCGATTTCGCGATTTTCACGTCCTTCAATTTCGCGTCGCCGCGCTTACCCGCCGCCAGCGTCATTTCTCCGCCGCGCGGTTGATAGAGCCGCAGGGTGCCTTCGGTGCCAAAGATATGGATATCCACCGGATAAGCCGAGAGCCCCGCCACGGTCGTCACGTTCAAGCGCAT
>JABJCS010000600.1 GCA_018665505.1 Alphaproteobacteria bacterium | reverse complement strand
GTCATGGGGATTGCGCGTCTTGCTCGGCGTCATCATGGCTATTTCGGTTGAGACCGCCTTACCGATAATCACCGCGCCGGCCTGACGTAGTAATTGCGCTACGAACGAGTCCACCGCAGGGCGCCGCCCTTCAAACAGGCGGCTCCCATTCTCCGTCGGCATGTCGGATGTGTCGAAGATATCCTTCAGGGCGACGGGAACTCCATGTAAGGGGCCAATTGCACCACCAGCCGCGCGTTGCCGATCACATTCACGCGCTTGCGCCAATGCATGTTCAGGATCGAGATATGCCCAGGCCTGTACCGTCGCCTCCCGCGCCTCGATCCGGTCCAGACACGCCTTCGTCAGCGCTTCGGACGTAATATTGCCCGCCGCCATCTCCGCGGCTGCTTCATGTGCAGCCAGCTCGTTCAAAGGGTGATTTCTCATGGGGATAATCTCCGGTAATGGACACGGAGATTACGATATAGCGGGCACCTGCTACAGGCCAAGCATTCGCAACGCCGAGCGATAATCCGAAGATCGCTTCCAATGTTGAATGACCTCGTCAGCCACTTCAATCGGCACCCGAGAAAAGAGCCGGATCGCATCGTCAATATCTTCTTGCGATCGCCGAATCAGACCGAGACGTCCGGATGTAATCTCAAAGACACGTTCCACATCGGCTCTCTCGAATTCGGAAGCTTTGCAGATAATGGCCAAGCCTTCGCCTTCGGGTTCCATCAGCATACGCATCAGCATGACCTCCCGAAGACCGGTTCGCTGCCGCAGGATCCCGATAAACAGGCGTACCTCGCCCTCTTCCAAGGCATCAAGGAGCAAACCGGGCGTTGCTTGGCCACCTTCGCTCAATATTGCAATCAACCGCGATGCGGCATCGGATCGTTGTTGCGCCTCGGTACGGCCAGTCTCTTCCTCGATGGCGTCATCCAATAATCGAGACAACTCATTTTCATCAATCTCGAAATTCTCGACTATATATTGCCGCAACGCGTCGGAAACCCAACGATACATCCGTTTCGCCAAATCGACGGGAAGATCTTCACGACGGAGGATCGGCTCTTGATACGCATCGATCCGCCGCGATTGTTCAACCAGATACTCCAAGGTCGCTCGCGAGATTTCGGCCGTGGCGTTCTGAAGCAGCGTCGTCACGACTTTTCCGTTGTTGGTCGCGACCAATGCATCGGAGACTGTGCCCGGGATATTCTCCCGGAGCGCTACCGCGAGCTGGTGCTCTTGCGCCCGCGTTTGCACCACCTCGATTAATTGCTCGTCTTCCAGCGCACGACTGCGTGTTAGGATCGGATACGCGACTTCGATTTCATCATTTGCCAAAGCAACGACAAGGTCGCTTGGTGCGTCGTCGAACTCAGCAAGTTGAGCACTTAATTTGCGACGAACCGCCAATTCGGCATCGCTAATGACCCGACGTAGAATATCGAATATCAGCGTGCGTTCGCGTTCCGACAGCGCACTCGGCCCGGCATAGAATAGATCGGCGATCGTCTCCGCTAAGTCGCGTCGACCAGTGCGGGTCTTCTGTTCAGCCAACCGATACATCCGATCCCTATCGAATTCTTCGGTTTCGGCGGAACTCACCTCTCCATCTGCATTATCTTCCGACATATCGTCAGTCATAAATCCCCAACCAAGGCCGCGATAAAGTGCCGTGCTTGGACCGCCCGTGTAACTAAGTCTCGCACGAAAGCCGCCGAGTTTAAAAGTAATTGCGCGACAGGGCCCAAAATACCTTGGGGTTGTTAACGACCGATTAAAGGTCCGCTTTCCCGCCACCAAGGCAATCGGGAGATTGGCGCACGACACCGCCTTTCCGCTCCCACTCCTCTTGCGTCAGTGTCTCCATCGACAATGCGTGGAGTGGTCCGGCCAACTCATCCTTTAAAATGCCATTGACGGTTTGATGGCGACGAACCCTAGGCACACCTGAGAAAGTATCGGTGACGATCACCAGCTTAAAATGCGATTCCGAACCTGGCGGAACACTGTGCATATAGCTTTCATTGACCACCATGAGATGGCTGGGCGCCAAAGCCTCGTTGATCTTGGTTTCGATCGTTTGCTGTACAGTCATGGTTTTCCCCTATTCCAGCGCTGCCTCATCAATAAATGATGTTTTCCATCCAGATTCCAAGTCATCTACCACATGTCGTAATATTGTAGCCGAAACCCTCGATATTTAGTATTAACTTAATGGTGACTCGAATTTAGCATCGTATACACAGAATAAGTACCGAATAGCCAATCAGTTGACCGAAAATCAGCAAGAAACGCTCTATCGCAGTCTCTATCGCATCCGTCGCGTCGAAGAAGAAATTATTCGCCTATACCCTTCTGATCGCATCAAAAGTCCGGTTCATCTATCCATTGGCCAGGAAGCGGTCTCAGTGGGTATCTGTGCCGCGCTGGATCCGGCGGATATCGTGTTCGGCACGTATCGAGGACACGCGCTGTATCTCGCCAAAGGCGGCGACCTTAACGCGATGATGGCTGAATTGTACGGAAAGTCAGACGGCAGCGCGCGCGGTAAGGCGGGCTCCATGCACCTGATTGACCTGTCCGTCGGTATGATGGGCACTTCGGCGATAGTCGCGACAACCATTCCGCAAGCAGTGGGTTACGCACTAGCCATCAAAATGCGCAAGCAGAAGACCGCCGTCATTGTGTTTTTTGGAGATGGGGCGACAGACGAGGGCGTTTTTCACGAAAGTCTGAATTTCGCGGCACTCAAACAACTGCCCGTCCTCTTCGTTTGTGAGAATAACGGTTACGCCATTTATTCCCCAACACGGGACCGAATGCCGGACGTGAATTTCTGCGAGAGGGCAGAGAGTTATCGCATCCCGGCAAATCGTGTCGAGAGCGGATCAACAGTGGAGATTCGCGATGCGACGGCAGAGGCCTTGGAGAAAATCCGAAACGGTAACGGTCCGCAATTTCTGGAATGCCTAACCGCGCGCTGGCGCGACCATGTCGGCCCCGACGAAGATCGTGTTTGGAAATACCGTCCCGATGATGAGTTGGACGACTGGATTGCCCGTGACGACATGGCCCGGATTGCCGGTGAATTGCCGACCGAGCGCCGGAATGAAATCCATGCGGATGTGGAATCGGAGATCGCCGAAGCAATCGCTTTCGCCGAGGCGAGCCCCTACCCTGCGGAAGAGGAGATCTTCGATCATGTCTTCCGCTGAAACGCCCAATCGGGAACTCAGCTACGGCGAAGCCTTGCACGAAGCCGTGCATCAAGAGATGTCCCGCGATCCAGACGTCTTTGTCTTCGGGCTTGGTGTCGACGATGCGCGTGGCATGTACGGCACGACGGCGGGTCTGCACGACGACTTCGGAGCCAACCGCAATTTCGACACGCCATTGGCCGAGGATGCGATGACCGGCGTTGCCATCGGCGCGGCGCTTGCCGGTATGCGCCCCATTCATGTGCATCAACGGATGGATTTCCTGCTGCTTTGTATGAACCAGTTGGTGAATATTGCTGCCAAGACATCGTACATGTTCGCGGGCGCTTGCAATGTCCCCATCGTCGTACGTGGCATCATCGGCCGCAGTTGGGGGCAAGGGGCACAGCACAGCCAAGCCATTCATTCCTATTTCATGCATGTGCCGGGAATCAAAGTCGTGGCACCGACGACGCCGCACGACGCGAAAGGTTGCATGATCGCGGCCATCCGAGACGACAACCCGGTCGTCTTCATGGAACACCGCATGCTGTACGGCAATCGCGGCGTCGTTCCAGAAGCCCAGTATGAAGTTCCGTTTGGCGAAGCCCGCCTCCTTACCGAAGGGGACGACGTCACCATCGTCGGCATCAGCCACATGGTCGTCGAGTGCCTGCGCGCAGCCCGTGCGCTGAAAGACAACGGTATCTCGGCCGAAGTGATCGATCCCGTTAGCCTTGCCCCACTGGACATCGATACCATCGCGGCATCGGTGCGAAAGACCGGACATCTCTTGATCGTCGACACTAGCTGGACAACCTGCGGTGCCGGCAGCGAGATCGTAGCGCAATTGGTAGAATTGTTCGGTAGCGAAGGTATCCCCAAGATGAAGCGGTTGGGATATGCGCCGACCCCCTGTCCCACCACGCGCCCGCTCGAGGATATTTATTACCCAAGCGGGCGGACCATTGCGGAAGCAGCCTATGGGCTCATCCATGGCTGTGACGATTGGATCGCGCCGGAGATCGAGGCACGGGAAATCGCCGAGTTCCGCGGCCCGTTCTAAAGGAAATACTGGGATGACCGACCGCGACACATTACGCCAACGCGTCACCGAGGCTATCGAAGCTTATTGCGACGCCGCCCACGATTTCAGTTTCGAGGAAAGCGACCCAACAGTCCGCTTGCACGAGCCCACGTTCTCGGCCGACGAAATCAACGCCGCGCTCGACTGTATGCTGACGACGCGGGTCACTATGGGTGAGAAGGTAAAAGCATTCGAAAAGGCGTTCTGCGCACCCTATGGTCACGGCAATGCCGTCATGGTGAATTCCGGCTCGTCCGCTAACCTTCTTGCCATCGCCGCGCTTGCCAATCCAGATGCGGAAGATGCGCTCAGACCCGGCGACGAAGTGATTGTCCCTGCCCTCTCCTGGTCCACCACCGTATGGCCGCTGATCCAGATGGGACTGGTCCCTGTCGTCGTCGATATCGACCCTCAGACATTAAATATCGATCCGAACGAACTCGAAGCCGCCATCGGCCCCAAGACACGGGGCGTCATGATCGTGCATGTGTACGGCAACCCTTGTGACATAGAGAGCATATTATCAATTTGCGAGCGTCATTCGCTAATGTTGATCGAAGATTGCTGCGAAGCCTTGGGTGCGACATATCGAGGCGCTCCGGTCGGCTCATTCGGACGGGTGGGAACTTTCAGCTTTTATTTCTCACATCACATGACGACTCTCG
>JABJCS010000068.1 GCA_018665505.1 Alphaproteobacteria bacterium | reverse complement strand
GAAATCGGAGTGGAGCGGGTCAAGAAAGACGCACTGATGGCGCAATCTGATTACATCTCCATCCACCTAATCCTAAGCGATCGGAGCCGGGGCCTGGTGGGCGCCGACGATCTCGCGCGTATGAAGCCGAGCGCCTATCTAGTGAACACGTCGCGGGGACCCATCGTCGACGAGGACGCATTGCTTGATGCTCTGCGCAACAAACGCATCGCGGGCGCGGGCATAGACGTATACGAAACCGAGCCTTTGCCGGCGGACAATCCGTTCCGCGCGCTCGATAACGTGCTGCTCACACCCCATATGGGCTATGTCGCCGAAAACAATATCGCGCATATGTATAGTCAGGCAGCAGAAGATATCGTTGCTTACCTGGACGGCAATCCGGTCCGGGTTCTCAATGGCTAAATATCGGTAAGACAACATGAAACTCTGGTATCAAAGCGTCACCCGCAACGGGCGCTTTCCCGCCTATAACGCTGTCCTGCGCCGCGTGATTGATCGCGCCAAGGAGCCCGATACGATCGTCGAAATTCACGGCATCGAACGGCAAGGCGGCACCGGAGATCAGTATCGCTATCTCGCGTTTCTTCAGTCTGTCGAAATTCTGGAAAACGTTCATCGCGCCATCGAGGAAGGATTCGATGCCTTCCTAATTGGCAATATCGGCAATCCCGGTCTCCTTGAAGCGCGCGAGGTTGCGGAGTTTCCAGTCCTCGGCCTCGGCGAGACGTCGCTGCAAGTCATGCGGACCATGGGTGAAAATTTCGGCCTCATTACAATCAATGAGAAGTACAAACCGCGCCTCACTGATATGATCCGGCATTCCGATGCCGAACGCCGGCTCGTCGGCATGTTTCCAATGGATTTCCCACGCATATTCGACCTTGAAGAGGCCTGCCGGGAAGAAGCCAATCGAGCGGAGCTGATTCAACGTTTCACTGCCGCGGGTGACGCCGCGAGCCGCGATGGCGCGGAAGTTCTATTGGCCGCGGGCGGTGTCGTCGTGGCCCTATTGGCGGATAGCGGGATTGATCGATTGGACGACGGTACGCCGGTGCTGAACGGTATTGCTGCATTGATCAAACAAGGCGAAGCCGCAGTTCGCCTGTCGCAGCAAATGAGCGGCAGCTACACCAGCAAACGCCTTGCCCATGCAACGCCACCGCAAAGCGAAATCACCGGATATCGAGAAGCCTATGGAGCGCGGGTATATCCAACTGTCCCGGACGACGAATAACGCTTCATCGTTGCTCTACGCCTACAGCTCGACCACGAGACGTCCGCGTACTTGGCCGGAGAGGATCGATGACGCAGCTTCCGCCACACCCGAAAGACCAATCACCTCAGTCATTTTCTCGAGCTTTTCATGCGGTAGGTCGCTAGCAATTCGATCCCAGACTCGGACCCTATTCTCGAATGGCTGCATCACGGAATCGATACCCAGCAAATTGACGCCACGCAGGAGAAACGGGAGCACCGTCACTTCCAACTTCGGGCCGCCCGCCAAACCACAAGCCGCGACCGAGCCGCCGTATTTCACCTGCGCCAATACGCGCGCCAAGGTCGTCGATCCGACAGTGTCTATCGCACCCGCCCATGTCTCGCTCTCTAACGGACGTTTATTCGGCTCCGATAGGTCGCTGCGGGCGACAAGTGTCGTAGCGCCCAGGGATTTGAGGTATTCGTGTTGCGCTTCGCGCCCGGTCGAGGCCCCGACTTCATAGCCAAGACGCGCCAAGATAGATACCGCGACGGAGCCAACTCCGCCTGCGGCGCCAGTCACGAGGACCGGGCCGTCCGACGGCGTCAGGCCATGATCTTCGAGCGCCATGACGCAGAGCATCGAGGTCAGTCCCGCAGTGCCAACCGCCATCGCTTGCTTGGTGGAAAGCCCCTCCGGCAATGGGACGAGCCAATCGCCGTTCACTCGGGCTTTTTGCGCGTACCCGCCCCAATGAACCTCACCGACCCGCCAGCCGGTCAAAACCACCTTGTCGCCTGCCGAGTAGCGCGAATGCGACGATTCTTCGACCACACCGGCGAAATCGATGCCCGGCACATGCGGATAGTTTCGAACCAAACCACCGATTCCGTTGACGACCATCCCGTCCTTGTAGTTGACGTCGGAATACTCGACCCGCACCAGAACATCACCTTCCGGCAGGTCGCTGCTCGTCAACTCTTGAATCTCGTTGCTGACTTTACCGTCGGATTCGCTCAATACGAGCGCCTTGAAATTATCGGCCATTGTTATTGCCCCTCTATAAAAAATATAAGCACCGGCCCCAAAGACCCCGAAAATAGAAACCCCGCGCAACCCCTATCCTGGGCGCGCGGGGAATCGGATAGAAAATGCGATTACTTCAACGATTCTAAGATGCTGACATAGTTCGCAACGGCTGCACCGCCCATGTTGAACGTGCCAACGAGATCGGTGCCATCGATCTGCATGTCTCCGGCTTCGCCGCGCAGCTGCATCGCCGCCAAAACATGCATCGAGACACCGGTCGCTCCAATCGGATGGCCCTTCGACTTCAGTCCGCCGGATGGATTGATCGGCAGCTTACCGTCCTTTTCGGTCCATCCCTCTTCCAAGGCGCGCGCGCCCTCACCAACTTTCGTCAGTCCCATAGCTTCATATTCCATGAGCTCCGCCATCGTGAAGCAATCGTGAGTTTCGACCATGCTAAGATCGTCCAAGGTCAATTTGCCGTCGGACAACGCGTTGGCCCACGCCTGCGCGCATCCATCGAGATGCGACATATCGCGACGGCCCATCGGCAGATAGTCATTCACGTGGCTACGCGCCCGGAAGACAACCGCCTTTTCCATCGTCAGCGCGGTTTCCATATCCGCTAAAACGACAGCGGCCGCACCGTCGGAGACCAGCGAACAGTCGGTCCGCTTCAACGGTCCCGCGACAATTGGGTTCTTGTCGGACACTTCACGGCAGAACTCATAGCCGAAATCTTTCCGCAGCTGCGCCATCGGGTTCGATACGCCGTTCTTGTGGTTCTTGGCGGCAATCCGCGCCAAAGCATCACTCTGATCACCGTATTTTTGGAAGTATTGCTGAGCGATTTGCCCGAAAACACCGGCAAATCCACCTTCGATTTCCGAGTCTTCCTTCAAATAACTGGCTTTCATCAAGATACCGCCAATATCCGGGCCCGCCGTATCCGTCATTTTCTCAACGCCGACGACAAGGACGATTTTGCCCTGCTTGGCCTCAAGAAAATTGAGACCTTGATGGATCGCCGCCGACCCCGTTGCACAGGCATTCTCGACACGGGTCGCCGGTTTAAACCGGAACCTATCGTCCGCTTGGAGCACCAAGGATGACGGGAAATCCTGCGCCGAAAACCCATTGTTGAAATGGCCAAGATAGATGGCGTCAATATCGTCCGGGCCGACCCCGGCGTCTGCCATGGCGCCCGTCGCCGCTTCGACAATTAGAGCTTCAACGTCTTGGCCTTCGAGCTTACCGAATTTCGAATGAGCCCAACCGATAATGCAACCAGTCATAATCTTCCCCTGTGAACGAATTGCGCAAATGATTACCGTCCCCAACGACAGGGCCGGAATTTAATTTCATATACCATAGTGAATTTAGCGTCGCACGCTTATCGCGACAAATTTACTCGGCGGCGGCGGCTTGCTCCGGCCGGTAAACGACGTGGAATATCGCCATCGGTTCGTCGAAACCTTTCAGGTCGAACTCACCGACATTCTTGAAGGAGATGTCTTTGCCTGGGTACATCGTCTGTACGATGTGGGAAACCGCGATTTCGTCGGATTCCGCTTTCGACATGACCCGTGCTGCCAACTGAACGGGCGTGCCGAAATAATCCTGTCCATCGCGGATCGGCTCACCGGCGTTGATGCCGATACGGCAGCGGAACTGCCGGTCCGTCGTGGTCTGGCAATAAGCCTCGATACCATTCTGCATGTGGATCGCGGCCTGCACAGAATTCGGCACGCTTTGGAAGACGGCCATGATTCCGTCGCCCATGTGCTTCACTTCCGTACCCTGATACATCGTCAACGCTTCACGGATTATCTGATTGTGCGCACGCACGACTTCCATTGCACCCTCGTCGCCGATCTCCTGCGTCTGCGCAGTCGAATTGACGATATCGGTAAACAAAACGACCACGAAGTCGGACGCGGCCTCTTCTTCCGCCGTGCCGGCCGGCTTGTTCCAATCCCCGAGCGCGCCCTCGAGCTTTTGGTCGGCGCCTTGATCGTCGAGGAAATTCTTCATCGCCGTGCGGCCGAGGTCGTACATTTTCAAGTACTTCGGCTGCATCAAGTATTCGTCGATATTGGCGCAGAAGGCGAATGCGGTATTCTCGTCATGCCCCAGCAGCTGCATGCGCTCCGTCAACATATCGGAGCGTTGCTTCTGGTCGCATCGGTACCTTGTCCCGACGAAATCACCCGCCCCGGCGAAGAACAGCGTCAATCCGAACCGATTGAAAGGGTCGAGGCTCTTCATCTGCTTGGGGATCGTCTTCAAGCCTGCGGTCATACATGACAGTAACCATCCGCTGGCGTCCTTCAGATGTTGCGGTCCGTCGGCCGTGCGCTCCACGATCTTTTGCTTTTCTTCAGGCTGCTTCGGCTTGATTTCTTCTTCCGCTTCCGCCGCATCTTCCGTTTAGGCCGGCATCTGCATCGTCGGCGCAACGACGATCTGCGGAACTTGCTGGATCAACTCCTGCGCTAACTGTGCCGATTGGGCTTGCGCCGCCGCGCGCGGACTGCTGCCGAAACTCACCTTGCGGATCATAGGAACGAACGATCCGGCAAAAGTTAGAATAAAGCTAGCAATGACCAGTCCTCAAATGTCTTGGGGCTCTGAAAGCTGAATACACCGGATTGATGAACGGCATCGAGGCCATAAAATACGCCAACCGCTACGCCGAGCGAAATAATTGTACTGACACAGATCGCCACTGCGAGCTTCACCATACCGCTGGCGAGTTGCTCTTGGTTGGGACGCTTACCGATGAGTTGCCGTGCCCTTGTCACCGTAGCCGCTGCACTGGACGCGGCATTCGACGCCGCCATGGCGACCGCACTCGGCTCATTCGAACGTTGGGCTTCGATCTCTTGGGCGCGTTTTT
>JABJCS010000599.1 GCA_018665505.1 Alphaproteobacteria bacterium | reverse complement strand
CTCTCCGAACAGGCGCGCGTCGAGCCACATATCAATATCCAAATTCGCTTTAATTTCGATTCCGCGCGCCTACGTGCAGGGGCGAATGAGCTACTCGATGAGATCGGCCAAGCGCTGAAGCATGCAGCGTTGAATGACCGACATATCATCATCGAAGGACATACGGACAGCACTGGTACGGCGACCTAAAATCGGAAACTGTCGATTAAGCGATCAGCGACCGTTCGTCTTGAGCTTATGGGGCGGGGTATCGAAGGGCATCGTTTGTCGGCGCTCGGCTTTGGTGAGACAAGACCCCTTGCGGACAATGCGACGGAAGAAGGTCAGGCGCGCAATCGACGCGTGACTTTCGTCAATATGGGGAAACGCTAAGCACGTTCCCGTTTGCTGGTACCGTCGCGCTTAAGTGTCGTCCAGCATTCCCGGATGAAACGACATCGTGTCGACTTCGGCGCGGGCCATTGCATCTTCCATACCTTCCATGGCCGCCAGCACCATGGCTGCTGCGGTGACGCCTTCAGTATGGGCCGTATCCTCGTTGTGTCCGGCGCCCAAGGCTTCCTCGACGGTCTCCATGTAACTATCTTCAAGCATGTGTTGGGTTGAACTGTCCATCTTGTTTCGCTTCTCTTGTAAATAAATCGAGAACGAAACATTACTCTATATATTGTTTAAAGTGAATCCCCTTTTTACTAGATGTAGTA
The DNA here is from genome assembly GCA_018665505.1 of Alphaproteobacteria bacterium. Next base: position 6,991 of record JABJCS010000599.1, on the reverse strand, counting down.
TGGATATCGGATTCGTTCATTTCACTAGTACTTGATCTAATCCAGAATAACATGGGGGATAAATCGAGCGTCGTCGCCGGTCACCAATATCTTGTCCTCGCGAATACACATTCCGGCGGCGCGACTGGCGACGACCCAGCATCCGGCCATTGGGTAATTGCCGTCGAATTCCGGCAGCGGATGGAAGGCTTGCACGATATGCCCTTCCTGTCCGTAGTCGCCCGGATGCAACGTCTCTGTCGCCCCTTCGCGGACCAGGTCGATATTCTGTCCTTCGCGGGAGTAGATCGGCTTTCGCACGAAAGTATCGCCAAGCGCCGAGGCGCGCGGGTCGTCTTCGAAATAGGCCGGTAGTAAATTCGGGTGCCCTTCGAACATTTCCCACAGAAGCGGCAATAGCCCCTTGTTCGAGAGGATGGATTTCCAAGCGGGCTCCATGAACACGGTGCCGCTCTTCGGGATATGAGCGGCGAATTCCTCGGCGAGCAGCCATTCCCAGGGGTAGAGCTTGAAGAGGGTGTCTATCACACGGTCGTTGGGGTCGGTGAAGCGGCCGGCGGGGTCGATACCGATTGTCTCGATCTCCATCAAGACCGTCTCGAGCCCGCCTTGGCGCGCACAATCCTCCAAATAAGCGACGGTACCGCGATCTTCCTCGCTGCCGCTGGCGCAGGCGAGATGAAGGGGGCCGGGGATGCCGAAATTAGCGAGGGTTTCGACGATCCGCTCATGCAGCGAGTTAAACTGATCGCAGCCTTCCGGCACCAAACCCCTTTCCAGCGCCTGCTCCAACCAGACCCATTGGAAGATCGAGGATTCGTAAAGCGCGGTCGGCGTGTCCGCATTGTATTCGAGGAGCTTTGCCGGGCTGGTGCCGCCGTATGAGAAATCCATCCGGCCATAGAAGTTCTTCTCCTGCCGGTTCCAGCTGCCTGCGATGTAATCCCAATAGGTCTCCGGAATGGCGAGGCGGCGTAATACTTCCTCGTCGGCCACGGCACGTTCCACGACCGCAAAGCAAAAGTTCTCGATTTCCTCGACCGGGTCTTCGAGGTCGTCTTCGATTTGCCGCAAGGTGAACCGGTAATAGGCGCTTTCATCCCAATAGGGGTCGCCGTCGATCGAATGGAAATCAAAGCCGTGTTCGACGGCCGTCTCTTTCCAGTCTTCCCGTTCCGCGACGGGGATACGCTGCATATGTTTAGCCGGCGACGGAACCGAAGGAACGGGCTCGGGCCCCAAACCCACCGCGCGAGAGGGTCGAGGTTTTCGCGCTTGGCCGGGCACCGGTCGATTTGGCGACCTGGGTGCGACCGATTTGATTACCGACCTTCTTATTGTCCGCCGTGCGATAGGATTTCGCGTCATCCTTGGAGCGATAGAGCGGCTGTGAGGCAACGCCGGAACGCCCGCCGAGCATGCTGCCCATCATATATCCCATCATCAATGGCATAAATATGGATCCGCCGCTCTGTGTTTGATGCTGTGCCGAAGCTTCGCATTGCTCGGCGCCGAAATCGGCTTCGCAGTCCTGTTGGGACGTATATTTTGGTGCCACTTGAGCATGTTGAGATTTGGCGGCTTGGTAGTCCGCTTCGCACTGTTCGCGATCGACATCGCCGTTGGCGAGACATTGAGATAGGTTTTGGAAGACGGCCGCGTCCACTGCCGGTTCTTCGCAAGCCGTCAGCGCGAAGACGCTGGCGCTCATCATCACCAAACCGATTGTTTTCGAACGTTTCATTGTATCCCTCTCAATGTTTCGAGCTGTCCTCTTAATATACCATTATATCGGCGCTCTGGGAACGATTGCCAAGGGAAGGTTTACTCTTCGACATTCACGACCATGCTATTCTCAGCGATACCGACACGCGGAATCGTCCGTAGATCCCGGCTCAGATCCGCGAGGGAGCGGTACGGCAATGATTTAAAGTCGAATTTTTGCACGAGACGCGGCAATTCGTCGGCGATATCTCGGTCGAAGGCGAAGCATTTCATGATTTCGATCCCGGTCGGTGGCTCCACGATCCAATCAAACCGCATGGATGGTCCCGGAATGTGCAAATCCTTGCCTCCTGCCACGAAGGCATTGCGGTGGTACTGATTGGGGAAGACTCGCATGATCGCGCCGTCCGCCTGTCGGTAGAAACAATAGAGGTAGCTGTCTCGGCCGGTCTCGATAAACAAGACCATCTTTTGTCCGGTTCGGTAGACCGGGTCGGCGCCGCGATTGCTGCGGATACGCAACGAAATCGGACCCAGCCGGTCGCTGTCCCGCTCGCTCTGATAGGTCTCTTCCGGCTCCAAGGACAGATCTATCGAGTTCGTGCGGATGTCGCCTTGCCAGGTCAGGATGTTATCGCTGCCGTCATGCAATGTGAGCTGAATATCGACTTTCTCGCCCAGCACCCAATAACGGCCGCTAAAGATATAGTCGTCGGTGGGTGACGCCGTCATTTCTCGGTCGGCGGATTTCTGCGCGAGCTTGAGGCCCCGGTTTCCCGTCTTGCGCTCGGAAATTACGGCATCGGCGACGTTGATGGTTTGACCGGCGCTTGCTCGGCTCTTGCGTATTTCACCGATAACGCGGGCCGAGAACCATTTCCCAAACGGCGTCTGGATGCCGCTGTCGCCATAGCGGACACCCTGCGGGCGAATGGTGCGGATCGTCGGCAGCAGCTTGCGAAAATGTGCGGCACTACGTTTGATGGCCTCCGCGATACCCATAGTGGGCGTGTGGTTGAAATCGTATTCCAAGCGGTACCAATCGGTTGTCGCCGCGATACCGCCCGTGGAGACATTGGTCGCCCGATATCGGACATAGACCGCGCGCCCGTTACTTTCCGGTTTTACTTCACCGATGATCAAGACATCGGCACCCGCGTGGCGCATGAGTTTTCCGAGTTTCTCTGACGACTGACGAAGCTGGTTGAAATCGTCTATCTCTTGGGTGATGATTTTGAGATCTTCTCGGGCGACGTATTCATCGCCTTGGTCTTTGCGGCGGATGAGTTCGGCGAGCAATGAATCGCTCAACATCTCCGCGAAATCTTCTGAGACGACGGATTCTTTTTTCCAAAACGGCCAGATCGCGATTTTTCGTTTTTGCGGCTCCGCGTTATCCGGCGTCTTTTCGTCCCACCATTGTTTCAGCTCCCAGGCGGATTTTTTTAGGCGGCCGGAAAGCGTCGACTTCGGTTTGGAGATCTCGATCTTCGGGTTCAGTCCGGCAAGGAGTTCCCCGGCCATGATCCGGACGATCTCGTGCCGATCCTGTAGGGATGTTGGTTTTTTGTCAGCGGCTCCCGAAACCGCAGGGAACAGACAGAGCAGAACACAGACAACAAGACGGTATTGGGACCAGGAATGAGTCATTTCGCCGTGTACTCGTTATTGCGTTCGGCAGTGTGAATGCCGGGTATGCGTTCCAGTTTTGCGACGATTTCGGCGTCGCTATCGGCGGCTTTGACTTCGACTAGGTGTCGGTTGTCTTGCAAGCTTCGCACTGGCTTCACGGGAATGGTTAGATCTTCCAGTAAGCGGTGCAGTTCGGACTCGATCAAGGGATCGTCGACAGCGACGATGAATTCGCGCGATTGAGTGGCTTCCTCGGTCTTTTGTCCGGCGAAAATACCGCCGATTAGTACCAGGAGGGCGACACCGATAAGGGTTTTGACTAATGGTTTTCGCATTTCGGTTCTCAATATAGGCTCTTGCCGCTGATGTTACCGGAATCCGGTGTTTGCTGTCCGTCAGGGCGGCGCCTGCGCTTGGCCCCGCTATCTATCCGGATACCGCCAATGATCCGCCCCGTCATCTCTTTTCCGCTTGGCTGAGTTGGTTGGGCATTTCCATTTTTCATCGGTTTGGCAGCCTCGCGCAGCAATTTGGCCAGATTGAGGCTTCCACCTGCCCGGATCCGTGATTTCAGGAGTGTCAACGGATCAACTGCGCGGTTGCAGTGATCGCGAGGTCAGTCGCGATACTCCTGTGGCGGAAGGTGCCGGGCGTTGAGGTAGTTGAGATGTACATGACGGTGACGTCCATGCTCGTGTTTGGTGTTCTGCCTTAGTGGTATTACTAAACCGAACTATTTCTCCCTTTTAACGCCTTCGGCTGGTTCGAAAAGCGCCGCGTGTATCCGGAAGGCTGGCGACGATACGCCGGGTGACATCGTCGGCCATCGACGGGAACACATCTTGGTCGCCGTGAAATCGTCCGGCCGAGAAAGCTCCAATAGGGAAGCTCACCGGCGACAACGGTATCGTGCCTTCGGACCGGCTGGCAACATGTGCGGCGCGCCACAGTTCCTTGCCGTCCCGAGCCCGGACAAGTCGCATGGCCAAATGTGACTTTGCCTGTGCCCAAACAACCATGAACGTGGTTTCCAAGCCTTTGGTCACGATTTCGACGGCGGTATCGCAGCGGGTCGCCTGTGCGAACCGCATCCTGCCCTTCGGTGTCGTCGGGTCGATGGCGAGTTTCCGCGCCAATCGATCGCGGCGGTCGGGACCGATCACCCGTTCGATACGGAAAGAGAGTTGCCGGGCGGCGGCTTCCTCGATCAAACGGCCCGATCGGGATTTCGCCGCTTCGCCTTGAGACGCCAGGATGAATGCGCATCGCGGCGGGCTTTCGTAGAAAGCGCGAGCGACTTGAAAATGTACCGTGCGATCGAAAGGTATCGTGGCCTTCGGCTGGCTCGCGTCGGCGGCGCGGTATTGAACTTGAGAGCATGCGGCTAAGCCCAGCCCGATGAGAAGTGTGGCGGCAAGGCGACTGGGAAGGCGTTTAATCAAGCGCATTGGTCTTCACCCATCCGAACAATCCGTTTCCCGTGCGCACGTAAGTCATTTTACCATCGCGCGCGGCTCGGAAGACCGTGAGCGGTTCCTTGCCGGGGATCCAAATGGCGTCTTCTATCGAATTTGGCCCTGACGGCACGGTATAAAGCGCAGTTCGTGACTGGCTCGGCCACCGAAGCGGTGCCGTGGTGGTTTCTGTTTTAGGCTTCGCCGTTGGGTTCTCGGCAGGCTCTCCGCTTGTGACCAGATAACGTCGGCTCCAGGCTGCGTGCGCCGGGGTGGCTTCTAGGGTTGGCGTATAATCGCTGCCATCCTCGCGGAGATCATGGCGAAGGCGTTGCAAGATATCAGCGGCGGAGATGCCGTTGGCTGATGCCGATTTGATTGCGGACAATACGATTTGGTTGGCCGCTGCGATGGCCGCCGTGCTGTCAGAGGGCAAGGTCACGACGACGATTGAATCTGCCGTAACCTTCGTCTCTACCAAGCTATCCGGCGCGATCGCCGGAATATCCCGCAAGGAGACATGCAATGCGTCGGCGGGGAGGTCGATGAACTCGGCATAGCAATCCGGGACTAGAATAAGCGCGGCCGCGGCTGGTTTAATCGTCAATGCATTTTGGGACGGGCACGGGCTATCCGCACCCTCGGCCGGTCCGCTGATCCAAACAAGCCGCCGAGCGCCGGGCTTACCAGGCTGTTCCAGAAACGCTGTTACCAGACCGGCCAGTTCCTTCGGTGTTGAATCCGCGTTCATGCGCACGGTCTCAAACCCAAGCCTGGTCTCAAGAGTCTCCCGGATCGCAATGTCCCGGCCCCAAGCGCCCTCCATGCCGTCACCATGACCGACAAAGGCCTCACCGACGGCTAGGGCCGGGCTGCAGAGGCTGTAAATCGTAGCTAAGGTGAGGAGGGTTGAACGTAACATTGGTCAAATTCCTTTGGGTTTTGCCGCCGCACGGCAGCGGCGCGATCCAGCGGCGGTCAGGTCGATGCGGCCTGCGATGGGCAGGCCATCGGCGACGATATCGTCGATTAGAATTGCGTTTCCGATCTGGACATAGCGCGCACCGATGGACTTGGCGGCGCGATAATCCTCGCCGAGGAGGCGGGACAGGCCGCCGATCAATAGGGCGTCCATAGCGCGTGGGAATACGCGGATCGTTGTCGAACCAGATGCCCGGGGGTGGCGGTGTAAGATCCGGCGGGACCAGGCGCGTTCACTGGTGGTGCCGAGTGCACCTGATTGGCGCACAAAGCCGCTATAACGGTCGCGGTTGATCTCCCATGGCCCTGAAGTGTTTCGGTCGCTGTATAGGTCGCCGTTTGACGCCATCAGCACCACCATCATGCCGTAACACTCCGCGAACAACTGGAACAACGCCTCACGGCCACGCGCGTTGCGGGGCCAAGCGATGTCGATGCTGGGGCCGTCGCCATGTTCGAGCAGTCGCAACAACGGGCGGCCGCTCGCCATAAGGGGTGTCGTATCCGTCGTGCCCACCGTCTGAGGTGTTGGCGTCTGCGCTGGTTTTGTCGGCGCGGGTTGCGGTGCGGGCGATGCCACACCGGGTTTCTTCAAGGGAATGATCGGTTTCTCCAGCGCCGAGGCCGCAGTTTTGACGGGCTTTATGGGCTCGACTTTTAACGGGGCGGCTTTTTCAACATGTGGTTCCAACGTCTTCTGCAACGGCTCGACTGTTTTTACAGGCATCGAGGTTTCTTTCGATGTTGGTTTCATCGGCGTCACCAATTCCGGCGCCGCTGAGGGTGTGGTGGCCGTTGCGACGGGTACTGGTGCGGAGGGTGGTGCCGGTAATGGGACGGCGGCCAGGGCGACTGGTTTTGGCGGTACCATAGGCACGGGTTTAGAGGCCTTCGGGAGGTCACGGATTGGGGGAGATTGCGACGGTAACAGCTGGATGAGCAGCACCGCCACAATCGCAATCGACAATCCCATGGAAATGATTTCGCTCCGCCGGCGCATCGCGCAATCTCCCTAGTTGCCGAGGCTGTTGAAATAGACGAGTTCCATATCGTCGACGAGCTTGGAGAGTTCGCGGTAGCGATCACCCGGTGACATCATCGTCGAGCCATCCTTGACCGCGAACTTACCGTCGGCCTTACCGTTGCCGAGAACTTCGGCGCGGCGTTGTGACAGTTGCGGCGGCAGGGGAACGGGGGTG
>JABJCS010000067.1 GCA_018665505.1 Alphaproteobacteria bacterium | reverse complement strand
GATCCGAACGGGCTCATAGACGAATACTTCCTTCGAGGCGGCGCGGAAGGTCGATTTGAACAGATCGAGCTTGGTTATTGGGGTGTATCACCCTCCATCGTGACGCGATGCATCACCCGGCGCTGACCATGATAGTCGTTCAGCGGATAGTGCAGGGCGCACCGGTTATCCCAGATGGCGATGGAGCCGGGCGCCCATTGGAAACGGCAGGTGAACTCTGGCCGAATCTGGTGCTCGAAGAGGTACTCCAAAATCGGGGCACTTTCTTCCGGTGTCGCTCCTTCGAAGCAGACCGTATGGCCACGGTTGACATAGAGCGCTTGGCGGCCTGTTTCGGGATGAATGCGAAGGACCGGATGGGTGGATTCCGTTTGAACGTCGGAGGCATCTTTGGGGTTTTCGTCGACACTTTTCTGTCGGCCTGCCGCCGCGTCGCCCTTTCGAGACGAATTCACAGCTTTGCGCCCGTCCAGCATGGCTTTCATGGGATCGGAAAGAGTTTCGTAGGCAAGATATAAATTAGCGAACATCGTATCGCCGCCGTTTTCGGGAGTTTCCTTAGCATAGAGGACGGACCCCATTGGCGGTTTCGCCAGATAGGCAGTGTCTGTGTGCCAGACACCGCCGAAGTTTAATTCATCCTCGGGCTCTTTTCGGACCTCAATGACTGCGGGGTGATCAGGTAGGCCTTTGAGGAACGGGTAATATCCGATCGGCGCGAAGCGGGCGGAAAAGGCGACTTGTTGATCCGGCGTGATGGTCTGGTCCCGAAAGAAGATGACCAGATTCTCCAAGAACGCGTGGTGGATTTCGGCGAAGATTTCATCGTCTAGTCGTGCTAGGTCAACGCCGTGAATTTCCGCCCCAAGAGCTCCGGCAATCGGTTTTACTTCGACATGTTTGTAGTCCATTCGCGCACCTATTTGGTTTTCGTCGTTTCTCGCAATCACCGCGAAGGTCCCTTGAAGTATGTCGTCAGAGCGGAAGACAAACCGGTTGTTGGTTTCGGGCCGGGACGCGAGAAACCGCCTTGCGTCGGCGCGGTTGGTTTTACCCGTGCCAAGGCTTCCGCGAGTTGCACCGCGCAGGTGACGCCGTCGAGAAGAGGCACGGGTATCTCGTCCCAGATTTCACGAGCGAGGCCCGCTGTGGGTCCGCCACCAAGTATGACGACTTCCGCGCGGTCCTCTGCAACGGCCTTCAGGCATTCCTCACGCAGCGGTTCTCTTAGGTCTCGCACGACATTCGAGATGTCACGAACCGGGCTTTGGACAACACGCAATCCGACAAGTCGATCGGCCAATCCAGCGGCCTCCGCCGACTCGCCATACCAATCGCGAAGACGCGGTGTCAGACAAACGACAACGATCCGGCGGCCTAATGCGTAGGCCGTATGCAATGCCGCCTCCGACAAGCCGACGACGGGAATGTCGAGCATTTCCTTTGCGGCCGCGAGTCCCGGGTCCCCGAAGGCGGAGACAATCGCCGCATCATAGCTTTGCGCCCGTTCCGCTAACACGTCGAGAAGTGCGTGGGAAGCGATCGCGGCTTCGACCCTCGTCTCGATATATTGCGCGCCGAAAGCAGCGGTTGCGGCATCGATTTCAACACCCGGCGCCGCGCTGCGCCGCGCCTCGGCCGCCATCACCTCGGTAACGGCTTCAGTGATATTCGGATTAACGAGCAAAATTTTCATGAGCACGCCGCAGGTTTGTATACGGCGTCTACGATAGGTGGGACCGGCCCTACCCTCAACGTTTTAGTATATGGGATTTCCGTGGGATTCTAGTTCTTTGAGGCGGTGGAAAATCCGAGTTCCTGTAAGGCATCGGCCAATTTGGCGGCGAAACGGGAGTCTTTGTGAATGGCTCGGCTGTGCGGGGGGAGTTCGTCGGACATTCCCTCGACCGCATGGCTGGTCAATAAGACGACCGGCGTTTCGGACATCGCGTCGACCCCACGCAGCGCCTTCGCGAGTTCCAATCCACTAAGATTATCGAATTCCAACGACGTGATGATTAAGTTCGGCTTCAAGGACACGGCCAATCTAAATGCGTCGAGCGGATGATCCGCATAGGCCAATTCGAAGCCGTTGTTTGATAGATCAGCGGTAACGAGCTTGCGTTGCACGCCCTTTGTCATGACGAGCAATGCAACAACGTTCTCTTCTGTTTCCGAGGATGTCTGCGCTGGTCCGCTGGTCGGCAGAGACTCCAAAATGCCACTTAGCCGCTCCGCCGCGATCTCGTCTCCGCCCTCAAGAATATCCCGAATTCGATCAATGTATTTTTGCACATCCAGCAGGTTCTCGCTCGTGAGTTGCCTGGTGGTCTCAATATAATCTTCCAGTCGATGGGCGATGAGGCTGACTGAATCGAAGCCGTAAGTGCCAGCGGACCCTTTCAAGCTGTGGATGTCGCGTTGGAATTCGACGTAATCCGCGCCGCGATCATCTTCTTCGCCACGATAAAGTTTGTCGATAATGCGATCAATTTTGTCGAGCTTTTCGGCGCTCGTATCGATGAATTCTTGCTTCAGGCGTTCTAACGCATCTTGGATGTCAATTTCGGACAAATTTAAGGTCTATCGCGCGATAAATGATTGAATTGAGAGGTCGGTATAGCGGTAGCAGGGTATTTCCCAAGTAACAATAATTATCGTTATCGCCCTTTCCAAATTGCGGCGCGTTTTTCATTGAATGCACGCCTCGCTTCCTTACTGTCTTCGGATGCGAATGCACCGGACGTGGCCTCCAAAGCGCGGCGCGGCACATCCTTGAAATCCATGTTTTCCATCTCGTAGATCAAATCTCGCGTAATTTTTAAGGCGAGGGGTGACATCGCGGCCAGTCTGAGCGCCAAGGATCGGGTCGCCGATTCCAATTCCGCCCGCGGCACGACTTTCGTCACCAATCCCAATCGTCCGGCTTCCGACGCGTCGATGGGGTCGCCGGTCAGGATCAACTCCGCTGCCCTCATGCGACCGATCAATTTCTGGAGATGCCAGACATGCATTCCCGGCGGTGCCGCCAGATTGGGTACGCCCGGATATCCGAAACTCGAATCGTCGGACGCGACCACCATGTCGCAGGTGAAGGCCATGGTACAGGCCCCCTCTCGGGCGTAGCCGTGGACGGATGCGATAATTGGTTTCGAGAGGCCGCGAACCCGCCGCACTTGTTCGACGTAGAACT
>JABJCS010000598.1 GCA_018665505.1 Alphaproteobacteria bacterium | reverse complement strand
GTTGGTCTCTGGTAATACAAATGCCCCGGTGATCATGATCGCGGAAAAGGCATCAGATATGATCAAAGAGGATGCGCGATAGTTTGAAATGCGGGTCGACGCATTAGTGAGTTGAATTGGCGGGGCTCCCCTGCCATCATCCCGCCCGCAACGAGGAAAAAATGCTGTAACACCTTGAACATGGGTGTTCATGCGGTAGTTATATTGTCTTGGGACGAATGACGCGAATTCGGGGGAAGTCTGAATGAACTTCAAAGAAATATCGGCCGAAGAAGCCCAGAAGCATCCGGAATACGGATTCGGTGGCGGTTTATATCTGGTTTATGTGGTCGCTATCATTTGGTGCCTTCATAGCGCCTATATTGTTTTCTTAGATGCGGATTACGAACTGGTTCTGTTCTACGGCTATGAGAACTTCACCATGGCCGACTTTACGAGCTTTCTCCAACTCGGTTTGACGTTGCCGTTCTTGTATTTGGCGCCGCGTTTGAACCCGGTTATGCCGAGTGTCGCGGTATCGCTGTTCTCGGTAAATTGGATGATCTGGTTTACCTTCGGGATGATCAGTCCGCGCGCCGTTCCGGTCGCCATTGTCGTGTCGCTGGTAAGCGCATTCATGATTATTTACATAATGCGCTCGACCCGGGTGAATGTGACCTATCGTAATCGGGTCCCCGAATAGATAGCCTTAATTACCTTCGGGCGCCTCAGCCCGCAGATAGGTTTTCACAGATTCGCACTTATTTCGAAGGTGACGTCTGAGGACGTCACCTAAGGCGCGTCCATCTCTTTCGGAGAGCGCCGCGAGCATTTCCTCATGTTCGGCGATCGCCTGCGACCAGCGCTCGTCGGACATGTTGGCGATATAGCGCGCACGTCTGATACGGCCCGCCAAGGTTTGGTACATTTGCAGCAATAACGGATTCGCCGCCGCTTCCAATATTTTCTCGTGAATCTCTTGGTTAACCTTGAAATACGGAGCGAGCTCGCGCCGCGTGTGATGCAACACCATTTGATAATGCAGGGCTTGGATCTCGGCGAATTGCTCTGTTGTCAGATTAGCGCAAGCCAGCTCGCCCGAGAGTGCTTCGAGCGCCCCCATGATCGGAAACATTTGATCAATATCGTCCTCGCTCAAGCGCGCCACCCGAGCGCCGCGACGGGGTAGCAGTTCGAGTAAACCTTCTGAGGCGAGCGTTTTGAGCGCTTCGCGGAGTGGTGTGCGGGAGACGCCGAACCGTTCGCATAAGATGCGTTCCGGTACTTTCGCCCCCGGCTCCAAATCCCCCTCTATCACCAATTCGCGGATTTGCCCGACGAGGTCAGCATGCAACGTCGATGTTGAACCAAGCTTCGGCTCGATTGTTTGCTCGTCGAAAGGCATCGCGGTGTCAGTCATGTAGTCCGCCTCCCGCTAATTGGTTTGTAGTGCGTCGGCGAGAACCCGTGCGACATGTACCGCGTCTCTCTCGGCCCCATCATGGATTTGATGACGGCAACTGGTGCCGTCGGCGACGATATAGCTATCCGAAGATTCATCGCGAACCGCTGGCAGGAGAGACGCCTCCGCCATTCTCATGGAGACGTCATAGGTTTCTTTTTGATAACCGAAAGCGCCCGCCATTCCGCAACAGCTCGACGTGACCGTCTCCACGTCGAGTTCCGGGACCAGGCGCAGAGTTTTCTCGACCGACCCCATGACCGCGAAGGCCTTTTGATGGCAATGGCCATGCAACAAGGCGCGTTTCTGCGGTGTTGGTTGAAGATTCAGATTTAAACGACCGGCGTCGGCTTCTTGTGCGATGAACTCTTCGAAGAGCATGGCTTGCCTCGCCAGGGCTTCGCTATCGGAGCCCGGCAGCATGGCGGAGAATTCATCCCGCAACGTCAACAAGCAAGAGGGCTCCAACCCGATAATCGGCGTGCCTGCCTCGACATGAGGTTTGAGCGCTTCGATGGTTCGAGTGGCTTCGGCGCGTGCCTCGTCGACCAGTCCGGCGGCCAAGAATGTCCGCCCGCAACAGAGGGGCCGCTCGCCCTTCGGTGCTTTGGCGAATTCGACCCGGTAGCCCGCACTCGCGAGGACGCGAGTCGCTGCGATCAGATTTTCAGGTTCGAAATAGGTGTTGAAAGTATCCGCCAATATGACCACCGGCGTTCCGTCAGTGGGGCCCGCATGTTGTGTTCGTACATCGAAGGCGTCGCCGCGCCAATTCGGCAGGGTGCGTTTGGCGCTGAGCCCGGCGATCGCTTCCGAAAGTTTTGCCAATCCGGGAATGGCGTCCCGCAAATTGGCGAGCCATGGGAACTTACTGGCCCAAGGCGCGTAACGCGGCAGGTAGGCGACGAGCTTGTCCCGCAGGCTTAGGCCGTGGCGGCGATTATAGTGGTAGAGGAATTCCGTCTTCATGCGGCTCATGTCGACGCCGGTTGGGCATTCGCGTTTGCACCCTTTGCAGCCCACACAGAGCTCCATGGTCTCGTGCATTTCGTCGGATGTGAAGGCGTCTTCGCCAAGTTGTCCCGACAACGCCAAGCGCAGAGTATTGGCGCGTCCCCGCACCAGGTGTTGTTCGTCCTGGGTCGCTCGAAAGGAAGGGCACATGACGCCAGCATCGAATTTTCGGCAGGCGCCGTTGTTGTTGCACATCTCGACCGCACCCCCGAGGCCGCCCCATTCGGACCAATCGAGGGCAGTGTCGAGCTTCAACGATTCATATCCGGGTTTAAAACGAAGCAGGGAGCGATCGTCGAATTTCGGTGGGTGAACGATCTTCCCCGGATTCATGATGCCGTTCGGATCGAAGATGTCTTTCACTTCCTCGAAATTATCGATCATCCGGTCGCCAAACATCGGGCGATGAAATTCCGAACGTACGATGCCGTCCCCATGCTCACCCGAATGGGAGCCCTTGTATTCACGCACCATCTCGAAGGCTTCCTCGGCGATGGCGCGCATGGTGCCGGCGCCGGTGTCTTCCTTCAGGTTCACGACCGGACGTACATGCAGGCAACCGACCGAGGCATGGGCGTACCACGTGCCCTTGGTGCCGTATTTGGTGAAGACATTAGTTAAGCGATCGGTGTATTCGGCCAAATCCTCAAGTGGTACGGCGCAATCCTCGATGAAGGAGATCGGCTTCCCGTCGCCCTTCATCGACATCATGATGTTGAGGCCGGATTTCCGGACGTTCCAGAATTCGGACTGATCGGGACCGGTGGTCGCGTCAACGACTGCATTCGGATAGCCAAGATCGCCCATCAAGGTGTTGAGGTCGCGTAGTTTCGCCAGCTGAGGCTCCAACTCATCGCCGGCGAACTCCACCAGCAGCAGGGAGTCGGGCTCGCCTTGGACGAATTTCTCGATGGTGGGGCGGAACATGTCGATATCGCGCGCCAGGTCCATCATATTGCGGTCCACGAGCTCGACCGCGGCCGGATGCAGTTTGACGATATGTTGGGTCGATTCCATGGCGCCGTAGAAGGTTGGAAAATGACAAATGCCGAGTACTTTGTGCTTCGGTTGACGATGCAGGCCTAAATGCACGCGGGTTGAAAACGCCAGCGTTCCCTCGGAGCCGACGAGCAAATGCGCCAAGTTCGGCTGTCCGCCGCCGGGATGGTTGGAAGCGCCCGGCACCAGCGCGTCAATATTGTAGCCGCCAACCCGGCGCATCAGGCGCGGGAAGCGGGCGAAGATCTCTTCCGCCTCGCGTTCGCCGAGTTTTAAAAGTGTCGTCGCCAGGTCGCGATATCCCGACGGTAGGCCGCTATCGCTCAAATCGCCTGGCAACTCGCCGAAACGATATTCCGATCCATCCGTCAGCAACGCGTCGATGGCGCGGACGTTGTCGCGCATGGTGCCGTAGCGGATGGAGCGCGCACCGCAACTGTTGTTGCCAGTCATGCCGCCGATAGTCGCCCGGCTCGAGGTGGAGACGTCGACGGTAAACATATAGCCGTGCGGATTAAGAAACGCGTTGAGCTGGTCGAGCGCGATGCCCGGCTCGACCGCGGCGGTACCGGCTTCGGCATCGAAATCGATTACTTTATTCAAGTGTTTGCTGACATCTACGATCAATGCCTCGCCGATCGTCTGCCCGCATTGAGAAGTCCCGCCGCCGCGCGGCAACAGGGGTATACCTTCCTCGGCGGCAATTTCCATCGCGGTGCGGACGTCCTGTTCGGTCTTGGCGACAACCACGCCAAGAGGTTCGATCTGATAGTGCGAGGCATCCGTCGAATAGCGTCCGCGACTGAACGCGTCGAACAGGACCTCCCCTTCGATCTCGCGCCGAAGGCGTTGCGCCAAACCGCTGTCGCCTTTGGTGAAGCCCGTATTTATGATTGGAATTCGGTTGGCTCCCATGGGGCGTCCTTTCACGTCGGCGGTGTGCATTATTTGTATACAAAAATTATACTTGGATAGAAGGTTCGGGGCAATATCAATTTATTATATTGATATATAACAAGAAATATAGATTTTGTTCGAAGCTTGCGAGGTTTATTTTTGTATGCATAATGACGAAAAATAGAGGGTCGACCGCCGTTTCGGTGCGTTGATCCACTGCAATCAGGAAGGATGCCGGATATGGCCAACACCAGTGGGCGACATTTTTTACAAATTCCGGGACCGACGAATGTCCCCGACCGCGTGTTGCGGGCCATCGACAATCCGACCATGGATCACCGTGGCCCAGCATTCGGCGAATTATCGCGCGGCTTGCTGACGGATATCAAGAAAGTCTTCAAGACGGAAAGCCATGTGATTATTTATCCAGCATCGGGCACCGGGGCTTGGGAAGCGGCATTGGTGAACACTTTATCACCTGGCGATCGGGTCCTGATGTACGAGACGGGGCAATTCGCGACGCTTTGGCAGGGGCTGGCGAAACGTTTGGATCTGGTGCCGGAATTTGTGGCGGGCGATTGGCGCCACGGGGTCGCCCCGGCCGCCGTCGAGGAGCGCCTTGCCGCCGATACTGGCCATGAGATTAAGGCGGTCTGCATGGTCCATAACGAAACCTCGACCGGTGTCGCCTCTCGTGTTGGTGCGGTGCGGGAAGCAATCGACAATGCGAACCACCCGGCTCTCTTCTTGGTCGACACGATCTCCTCCCTCGGATCGATCGATTATCGCCACGACGAATGGAAAGTCGATGTGACAGTCGCGGGTTCGCAAAAGGGCCTCATGTTGCCACCGGGTTTGAGCTTTAACGCCGTCAGCGCGAAAGCTATTGAAGCATCGAAATCGTCGAAGATGACGAAATCCTTCTGGTCTTGGGATGAGATGATCGCCGCCAATTCGACCGGCTACTTCCCGTATACGCCGGCGACCAATTTGCTTTACGGCTTGCGCGAAGCCCTTGATATGCTGTTCGAGGAAGGTTTGGACAATGTCTTCACCCGTCACGATCATTTTGCCGAGGCGACACGTCGCGCGGTACAGGCGTGGGGATTGGAAGTGCTTTGCCTGGAGCCCAGCGAATATTCCAGCGCGCTGACGGCCGTTCTAATGCCGGAGGGCCACAGCGCCGATGCGTTCCGCAAAGTGGTGTTGGAGCGCTTTAACATGTCGCTCGGCAACGGCCTCAACAAGGTCGCGGATAAGGTCTTCCGGATCGGCCATCTCGGCGATTTCAACGAATTGATGCTCATGGGGACACTCGCCGGGATTGAAATGGGCCTTGGGATCGCGGGCGTGCCGCATCAGAAGGGTGGCGTCGACGCAGCGATGCGGTATCTGGAAAGTGTGAGCGAGTAGGCGCTACGCGCGAGCTAAATTCGCTCGCCACCTTGTAGCGGCGAAAATTTGACCGGAATGAGTGGCGTCGACTTGATCGTCCCATCGTCATGCTTTTCGATCACGGTCAGCATTTGCCCTCGGTCGGGGAAGCCAACCGGGGCGATCAGGCGTCCGCCGGGCTTAAGCTGGTTGATGAGCGTTGCCGGAATCTGCGGCACGGCTTCCTTGATGATCATGGCGTCGAACGGGCCGCGCTCCTTCCAGCCGTAGAACCCGTCCGCATGCCGTACCTCGATATTGGTGTATCCCATCTTCTTCAACCGTCGCGCGGCTGAATCGGCGAGTGGTTTCACCACCTCGACGCTAATGACCCGCGCAGCTAATCGCGAGAGGATAGCCGCATGATATCCTGAACCGGTACCGGTCTCGAAGACCCGGTCGTTCTTATCGACTCCGGCCAATTGTGTCATCAACGCGATCAGGTAGGGTTGTGAGGTGTTTTGTTCGTATCCAACGGGTAGAGGAATGTCGAAATAGGCGAAGGGACGCAATTCTTCGGGCACGAATTCATGGCGTGGAATATCCTGCATTGCCGCGACAATAGCGGGATCAAGTGTGCTGACGCGGGTTTCGTGTTGGGTACGCACGATGTTGGCGATCACTTGCTCGACCATATCCATCCGCAAGCTCGTCTGCCCGTCATCAGCATGCGAAATGCTCGACCACAGAACGATGGGGGATAAGATGAGTGCGACGAGGGTAATTCGCATGTTTTCGAGTGTCTCCAATCCGGCCGGTTGTCTATACGGTTAGTGTCGTTCCCGAGAAGGCGGGAATCCAGTTTTCTGTGTCGCCGCCCTGGAGTCCCGCCGTCGCGGAATTGACCTTAGAGGGATATGCGACGTAAAGCCGCTTTCCTGTGGACCGTCTCCGTCAATTTGAGCCATGCTAGCGACAGAGGAGACAAATGTATGTCGCAAAATCGCGCCATGGTGTTGGAAAGTCCCGGGACGAAGCTCACACTTTTAAACCGCCCGCGTCCGGATCCCGGTCCGGGAGAAGTCTTAGTGCGGGTCGGCGCGTGCGGCGTGTGCCGCACCGATTTGCATGTGGTGGACGGAGATTTGAGCGAGCCATCGCTACCGATCGTCCCCGGCCACAAAATCGTTGGACGGGTGGAGGCCATTGGCACTGGTGTCGAAGCGGTCGGGGAGGGAAACCGGGTC
>JABJCS010000597.1 GCA_018665505.1 Alphaproteobacteria bacterium | reverse complement strand
CATCTCGCCATGGATACTTGCGCCGAGGACGACCGTTTCTTTAGCTATCGCCGTTCAACCCATCGCGGCGAGACCGATTACGGTCGGGGCCTCTCCGCCATCAGCCTTGGTGAGTGACCTGTGCCCTACTTAATGCAATTAATCGCGCTGACGCTGATCGGCAGCCTCGTCTGTTGTGTCCTCATTCTGGATTAAAGCGCTCGTCGGTCTGACCCTGGTTGCCGTGGCGGCATGCGGGAAATTGCCGAGACCGTTCGAGCCCGGCGCGAAAGACCCAAACAATCCGCTCCTGACGCTACAAGACAGCCCGGGCGTCGTCGTTGCACCAATTTACGACGCACCGCCTGAACTGGCCGCCCCATTAGCGGATGGCATTGCCGAATTTCTCCGCGCACAAGACGTCCCGGCGACGGCTGCCGATATTCTCAACTCGGGAAATCTGTTGGAAGGCTGGTATCACCGGACGAATACGCCCTCCGGGCAAACCACCGTTGTCATCGAGTGGCGCTTATCGGACAAAACCGGCGCGGAATTGCTCGCGTTGGAAAGCCGCGTTGGGATGCCTACCGCCGCTCTTACTAAGGACCCACAACCCTTGATCAAACGGATGACGGCGGACGTTGCCCCGAAAGTCGCCGACGCAATGATCGGAGAGCGGACGGCCCAAATTGACGCCTCGGCTCCGTCCTTAGCGATCGGGGATATAACGGGCGCTCCGGGTGATGGAAACGACGCCCTTCGCCGCGCCTTCAGCGCGGTCTTACACCGTACCGAAATCACGATTACGAAATCTCCCGAAGGGGCGATGGCACGGCTTGACGGCATTGTTGAAGTGACACCGCAATCCGAGAAGGAGGACGAAGTCCGACTCGTCTGGACGATTCGGGATTCCGAGCAAAAAACAGTCGCCGTGCTTAAACAGGACAACCGCGTACGAAAGGGCCGCTTGGCCCGCCGCTGGGGCTCCATGGCGTTTGATGTCGCGCTGGCTCTACGCCGCCAAATCGTTGAGACCATGCGACGTTTGGGTCATTCCACCTCCGGCGGTCTCTCTCTGCCACCGGCTCTGAAGTAACCGCCTAGAGGATTAGTTTTGGGTGAATCTTCCCCCGCCGTTTACAGGACGAAATGCCCTTGTTATAGAGACCCGGCCCGAGCAGCAGCGGTCGTTGGGAGACGTTCCATATGAAAATCTTGCCTTGCAACAGCAATCGCCCTTTGGCGGAAGCGATCTCGGCCTATTTAAATGTACCGCTCACTCAAGCCGCAGTGCGCCGGTTTTCGGATATGGAAGTTTTCGTCGAAATCTTGGAGAACGTCCGCGGCGAGGACGTCTTCGTCGTTCAATCGACGAGTTATCCGGCGAACGATAATCTGATGGAACTTCTGGTTGCGATCGACGCCTTAAAACGCGGGTCGGCGCATCGGATCACAGCTGTCATCCCTTATTTCGGCTATGCCCGGCAAGACCGTAAGACCGGCCCGCGCACGCCAATCTCGGCAAAATTGGTCGCCAACCTGATTACAACCGCTGGTGCCGACCGCGTGCTGACCATGGATTTGCACGCGACACAGATACAAGGCTTCTTTGATATTCCGACGGACAACCTTTACGCGGAACCGGTCTTCGGTCGCGACATCTCGGAGACCGTCACCGGCGATGAAGAGACCATTATCGTCTCTCCCGATGTCGGCGGCGTGGTCAGGGCACGGGCCGTAGCCCGGCGGATCGACGCCGATCTTGCCATTATCGACAAGCGCCGCGAGCGTGCCGGCGTCTCCGAAGTCATGAACATCATTGGCGATGTCAAAGGCCGACGTTGTGTCCTGGTCGACGATATCGTCGATTCCGCCGGCACGCTCTGTAACGCGGCCGGCGCCTTGATGGAAGCGGGTGCGAAATCTGTCCACGCTTACGTGACCCACGGTGTGCTATCCGGCGGTGCCGTGGCACGGGTATCGTCCTCGCCGATCGAAATGATGGTCACGACGGACAGCATTCTGGCGACGGAAGCTGTACGGGTCGCGCAAAACATCCGTCAGATCACCATCGCGCCGCTGTTGGCGGAGGCGATCTTACGGATAAGCAACTCGCAATCAGTGTCGAGTCTGTTTGACTAATTCGCTGTAACGCACTATTCACCCGGTCGAATTAGAAACTGCGGCGACAGCACCCCTGGAGGCTGTGCCGAATTTACCTGACTAAGGAGAAGTACCATGGCCGAAGCCAGTACATTGGCGGTT
>JABJCS010000066.1 GCA_018665505.1 Alphaproteobacteria bacterium | reverse complement strand
AGCCGTCGAGCCGGAAAAGCTTGGCCGCGGTACCGCCGAGAATCGCCGTGGTGTCGATCTCGCTCAACCCTGCCTTGCCGACAATATCGCACGGCGTGTGATCGCCGATCGGGAACGGGTAGTCGGAGCCCAGCATGACCTTATCCGCGCCCGCCTTGGCGATCAGAAAGTTGAGTGCGTCCGGATCGAAAACCACGGTGTCGAAATAAATCCGCCGGAAGCCTTCCATCGGGTCGGCGTATTGGCCGGGATGGATTTCCACGTTGCGCATCAACCGCCCCAACATCCAGGGCAGCGCACCGCCGCCATGGGGCAGCACCACGGACATGCCGGGATATTTCGTGAAGTGTCCGGCGAACAGCATTCGCGCCACCGCCGTCGTCGTATCGAGGCCGCGCCCAACCGCGTTGATCATGTCGTAATCGTTGAGCCGGATATCACCGCAACCATACATCGGATGGATAAACACCACCGCTTCGCGGGCCGAGGCCACCGACCAGAACGGATCGAGGGCCGGATCGTCGAGGACGCCGCTGTCACCGAAGGGCTGGGTCCCGATCATCACGCCGGTGAGCCCCGTATCCATCAATTCCTCCAGCAGGCGCGCCGCCTTCTCGCCGTCCTGCAGGGGGACGCTCGCCAAGGGGGTAAGGTTACCCGCCGCCCGCGCGCCTTCGATCAGGTGTTCGTTCAGGAATCGGCTCCAGGCGAGACCTTCCTCGACCGGTAGCTCATAGCCGAAACTGTCCAGCCAGCCGCCGTTGACCTGCGCGTCGATGCCCTGCGCCGCCATCCACTCTTGGCGTGGCTCGGCGCGGCGCAGTTTTGGGTTCACCGGGCGTGTCAGCGCACCACCCGCGAAACCCAGCTTGTAGGTATCACCGTCATGCATCAACTCGACATTAGGAAATGAGGCGGCGCCAGAGGCGAGTGCGTCCAGCATGCTCTGCGGGGCGTAATGGGCGTGGGTGTCGACGATCATGGGGCGGTCCTTGTTGTAGGTGTCTTTCTCACGAAACGGGGGAGCGTCGAAACGCTCCCCCGGAATTTAACCCGTGTGGCGGGTGACTACCACATTGCGACCGGATTGATGATCATCTGCACCGTGCCCTTTACCCGCGCCTGGCCCAAAACGAACATGAATTCATGCACGCCTTCCTTGGCGAGACGGCCGGTGTTCATGGTTTCCAGAATGTAGATGCCGCGTTTTTTCAGAAGCTCCACATGGCCGTAGAAGACCTTGTCACCCTTCGCCGGCGGCACCGCTTCGAGGCCCCAGGTATCCGCACCGACGGCCATCACGTCGAGATCGCCGAGATAGGCCGACGCTTCGTTGTTGAGACCCGGCTCGCCAGAGACCCAAGCCTTTGGATCGGAGGCGAGCATACCGTCGGTCCAACCGGTGTGTAGCAGCACTACGTCGCCTTTGCGGATCGTCACGCCTTGCGCCTTGGCCGCCGCCTTGATGTCCTTCGAGCCGATGACTTGACCGGCCTTCATTACCGCGACGCCGAAATGCTTCGCCATGTCGATCATTACGCCGCGTCCGATCATCGGCGGAATTTGATCGACACCCAATTTCTTCAATCCGGTGATGTGGACGAAGTCGACCGCTTTGTTGCAATTGTAATACTCGCCGCTCTCACCCAGATGGCCGAGCCCGTCGATCTGTGGGCCAGTACCGAACCACAATTGCGCCAGATCATCGTTGTAGACGATGGGCCAGCCAAAATCTTGAGTCATGTCGCGGCCGTTGTGTTGTCCTGGCGTCACCACTTGCAATGACGTGGAGCGCGGCGGGAAGGCCGGCATCTTCGGGTCGACGACAATACCGAGGGCATGACTTTCGCCCTTTTTCACCAGCTTCGTCGCCATCAACACCTGCTTCGGGGTTACGTGATTGGCCGCGCCGATCTGGTCGTCCTTACCCCATTTCGAGGGCTTGCACGCATCCGCCAAGGCCGGTCCCACCGCCACCGCAAGGCCGCCCGCCAGCAGTAAGGGTGCCGCAAATCTCGCTAGATTTTTCATGGAAATTCCTCCCGATCCAATTTTGTCGACCGTCACCGATCGCAGCCTGTTAAAAGGCACGGGAAGATCATAACCGAATGCGCGCATCGGTCGAAGGGCGATTGCGTCGCGCAGTTGGACACATGGGACCGGTTCGCTATGTAAATACATGCATTCCCAACTTGCGGAGGCGGAGCCATGACCCTCGACATTATCCCGACTGGAGCGGCCGCGGGCGCTGAAATTCGCGGCGTCGACCTCACGAATACGCTCGATGATAATGCCTATCAGACGCTCAACCGGGCGCTTGGCGAGCACGGCGTGATCTTCTTTCGCGGGCAATCCCTCTCACCCGAACAGCACATGGCACTGACGCTCCGCTTCGGTGCGCTGGAGCCGAACACCTTCGGGGAAACCCACGGCCTGGAAGGACATCCTGGCATCGTCCTAATCTCCAATGTGGAACAAGGCGGGCGCGAGATTGGTGTGAAAGGTGCTGGTAACAAATGGCACAGTGACATGTGCTACACCGCGAAGCCGCCGCGCGGCACCATTCTCTATGCTCATGAAGTACCGGCGCAAGATGGGTTGGCGCTCGGCAATACTTGTTTCGCCGCGACACACGCAGCCTACGACGCCTTGCCGAAAGCGATGAAGCAGCGGCTGGACGGCGTGCGCGCGAATTTCGATTTTGCCGGACGCAAGCGTCTCAGCCCGATCACACAGGCGCAGATCGACGCCTTCCCCCCGGTCACTCACCCCATCGTCCGCACCCACCCGCTGACGGGTCGCAAGTGCCTCTATGTCATGCGCGACGACTGTACCGGAATCGGCGGAATGGACGAGGACGAAGCGGATCAACTGATTGCGGCATTGGCCGACCACATCGTGCGACCGGCGTTCGTCTACCGCCATCAATGGCAGCCCGGCGACCTGTTGATTTGGGATAATTGCACCGTGCAGCACATGGCGATCCAAGATTACGCCTTGCCGAACCGCCGCCTGATGCACCGCACCACCTTCGCCGCGACTGAAGCGCCCGCATGAGCGACGACATCTACGTTCATCACCGCATCGCCTGCAAACCGCGTGAATGGAGTGCCGTCGCCGAAGAGATCACCGGTGCCGGCGCGGCCCGGATCGCCACGGCGGGCGGCTCGCTCTACGGTCTTTGGCGCAGTCAGATCGGCCTGCCCCGCGACACCATCACCGCCGTGACCCTCTGGCCGGACACCGACACGGCGATCCGAATGGGCGATCTGCTGCACGACGAGATGAAGATCGTGGAGACGGTTGAGCTCGACCTGATGACCTCGACCCTGCGGCCGGAGACATCGGCGCCACCCACGCGCCAGGGCAACTACGCCTTCCGCTGGTTCGAGACTCCGCCCGAGAACTTCGCCGAATTCCTGGACCTCTGCGAAGCTGCCTGGCCCGGCTTTGAGAGCAGCTACGATTCCCAAGTGATTGGCCTCTGGCGGGTCGAAGGCAGCGACGACGGCGCGATCCGCACTTTGTTGATGACGCGACGGCCTGATCTCCCGATGTGGGAGCGCTCGAAAATTCCGGCAGACGCGGCGGAGGCCGAAGTACGCAAGACGCTCAGCCGACGCTATGACCTCTGTGATTGGACGAACGTCTATACGACGACGCTGCTGACCGCCGAGGACACAAACGATGAGGTGCGGTGGAGTTAGCGGTTAGTCCCGTAACTCCCGCCGGAGTATCTTTCCGACTGGTGTCTTTGGCAGCGCGTCGATGAACTCGATATATTTTGGTACTTTATACGCCGTCAGATTCTCGCGGCAGTAGGTCTCGACGTCGCCGACCGCAATCTCAGCACCTTCAGCGCGCACGACGAACAGCTTGACCGCCTCACCGCTATGATCGTCAGGAACACCAATACAGGCGGATTCGAGAGCACCGTCCATGCCGGCCATCACGGTTTCAATCTCGTTCGGGTAAACGTTGAAGCCCGAGACCAGCACCATGTCTTTCTTGCGGTCGACAATTCGGAAGAAGCCTTCCTCGGTCATCAACGCTATATCGCCAGTGCGAAAATAGCCGTCCTCTGTCATCACGGCGGCAGTCGCCTCGGGTTGGCGCCAATAGCCGCGCATGACCTGCGGGCCTTTTACGCAAAGCTCGCCCGGCTCGCCCACCGGCATTTCCCTATTGACGTCGTCACGGATCGAAACGTCGGT
>JABJCS010000596.1 GCA_018665505.1 Alphaproteobacteria bacterium | reverse complement strand
TCGACACCTCCAGCGGCCGACGCTTCGCCGACCGCCGTCATCATCAAAGCGCCCGCAAGCGCGCTCAGGATCAGATTTTTACGCATTATTTCTTCTCCATCTTCGCTGCGGTTGCCCCTGCGGCGGCACTACCGCCGCCTCCCGTTACGGGTTCGCTGAGACTCGTTGGCAAGGGAAGCGGTGTTTCCAGCTTGCCGAGAATCGGCAGCAAGATCAGGAAGTGGAAGAAGTAATATGCCGTGCCGGCCTGGCTCAAGTACAACCAGAGACCTTCCGCTGGCGCTGCGCCGCAGAAGCCCAACAGGACACAATCCGCTATCAATATCCAGACGAACCACTTGTAGATCGGCCGATACCGGCAGCTCCGCACCCGCGAGGTGTCGAGCCACGGCACGATAAAGAGTACGCCGATCGAGCCGAACATCGTCAGCACGCCACCGAGCTTCGCCGGAATGAACCAGAAGAACTCGAAGGTGATCGCGCGGAGCATCGCGTAGAACGGCAGGAAGTACCATTCGGGCACGATATGCGCCGGCGTCGAGAGCGGGTTCGCCTCGATGTAGTTATCCGCATGTCCCATGTAGTTCGGCAGATAGAAGACGAACAACGCGTAGATGAGGATAAAGGCGACGAGGCCTAGCGAGTCTTTCGCCGTGAAATACGGATTGAACGGGACCGTATCCGGGCCCGGCTTCACGTCGATACCGTCGGGATTGTTCGAGCCAACGATGTGAAGCGCCACCACATGCAAGCCGACAACGCCAAAGAGCACGAAAGGCAGCAGGAAGTGGAGGGAGAAGAACCGGTTCAGCGTCGCGTTATCGACGGAGAAGCCACCCCACAGCCAGGTGACGATCGGATCACCGACGATCGGAATGGCTGAAAACAGGTTGGTGATAACGGTGGCACCCCAGAAACTCATCTGACCCCACGGCAATACATAGCCCATGAAGGCCGTGCCCATCATCAACAACAGGATTACGACGCCCAGTATCCAAAGAATTTCGCGCGGCGCCTTATAGGAGCCGTAATAGAAGCCGCGGAAGATATGGATATAGACGACGATAAAGAACATCGATCCGCCGTTCATATGGATATAACGGATCAGCCAACCGTAATTGACGTCCCGCATAATGCGCTCGACGCTGTCGAACGCATGGTCCACATGGGCGGTGTAATGCATTGCGAGGATAATGCCGGTGACAATCATCACCACCAGACAGACGCTCGCCAATGCGCCGAAATTCCAATAATAATTGAGGTTCTTGGGCATCGGGAAATCCCGATACTCATGCTGCATGTAGGAGAAGACGGGCAACCGCTCGTCGACCCAACGAATCACGGGGTTCGTGATTTCCGGTTTCGAACTCATTGCGGTGCTCCCTTAACCGATCTTGATCTTGGTGTCGTCGAGGAACTTGTAAGGCGGAACCGCGAGGTTGAGCGGTGCCGGGCCCTTACGGATGCGTCCCGACGTATCGTAGTGCGACCCATGGCAGGGGCAGAACCAGCCACCATATTCGCCCTTCGGGTCGCTGGCTTTCTGGCCGAGCGGCACGCAGCCGAGATGGGTGCAGACACCGAGGAGGATCAGCCATTCCGGCTTTTGCGTCCGATCCGCATCCCCTTGAGGATCAATCAGCTGGTCCAATGCAACCGCACCGGCGGTCTTGATTTCCTCAGCGGAGCGTCGGCGCACGAACACCGGCTTTCCGCGCCATTTGACCGTGATGCTTTGACCCATCTGGATCTTGCTCAAATCGACTTCCGTCGACGCCAACGCCAAGACGTCCGCCGCCGGGTTCATTTGATCGATCAATGGCCACGCAAACGACGCGGCGCCGACAGCGCCCATCGCGCCTGCGGCTAACACTAAAAAATCGCGTCGAGACTCGTCGTGGTCCGCCGCTTGGGACGATTCCGCCATGCCCCCCACCTCTCATAAATTACAAATGCTTACGCCGCCTCAACACGAGGCCGGCGCATATTACCCTACCGTTCACGCCATGCGCGCCCATGCGACACCCTGACGCATGTCTTAACTTCCCTCACAATGCCCTGTTTAAGGGGAAATGTGAAGGACACGCCCGACGTGACCGACCGTAAGGCGTTCGTATAATGCAATTTATGTATCGAGGCAAAGCCTCCGCAACGATTTCAGAGATTTCGACCCCGTGAGCATCCGACTGGCGCTTTATCAACCGGACATTCCGCAGAATGCGGGGACGCTGTTGCGCCTGGCCGCGTGCTGTGAGGTGCCGTTGGAGATCATTGAGCCTTGCGGTTTCGTCTGGTCGGACCGGCGGTTGCAGAGGGCGGGCATGGATTACACGGAGCTGGCGCATGTCACCCGGCATATCTCTTGGGAGGCCTTTCGCGAGGCCCTTCCCGGCCGACTGCTTCTATTGACGACCACCGGCGCCGAAGTTCACACCGACGTCGCCTTCGAAGATGGAGATGTATTGCTGCTTGGCCGCGAGAGCGCCGGCGTGCCGGAGGCCGTACACGAGGCCGCCGATATTCGTCTCCGCATCCCGATTGCGGAAAACGCGCGCTCTCTCAACGTGGCGCTCGCGGGCGCCATGGTCTTGGGCGAAGCGCTGCGCCAAACAAATGGATTTCCAGGCGAAAGGATAGCTGCTGCATGAATGAGGAATACCGGGAAAAGGCGAAGAACTGGTTCGAAACCCTGCGCGACGATATTTGCACCGCTTTCGAGGCTATCGAGGACGATCTGAGCGGCCCATTCGCGGATCGCCCGGCGGGCCGCTTTGAACGCAAGGCCTGGGAACGTCCAGCGGAGCAGTCGGATAGCGGCGGTGGCGGTGTCATGTCAGTGATGCGGGGCCGCGTCTTTGAGAAAGTGGGCGTCAACGTCTCCACGGTTCACGGGGAATTTTCAGAGGAGTTCCGCAAACAAATACCGGGCACCGACGAAGATCCAAGGTTTTGGGCCAGCGGCGTGTCGCTCGTAGCGCATCTACAATCGCCCCTGGTACCGGCAGTGCATATGAACACTCGGCACCTCCAGACCACGCGGATGTGGTTCGGCGGCGGCGCCGATTTGACGCCAATGTACCCGGTCGATGCCGATACAACAGATTTTCACGACGCCTTCAAAGGGGCCTGTGATCCCTACGGCGATTCCCGTTACGACGAATACAAAAAATGGTGCGACGAATATTTTTTCCTGCCCCACCGAAACGAACAGCGCGGCGTCGGTGGCATATTCTACGACTATCTGGACAAGGATTGGGATCGCGATTTCGCCTTCACACAAGATGTCGGCAAGGCGTTTCTCGACATTTACCCGAAAATCGTGCGTCGTCACATGAACAACGATTGGACGGCGGAGCAGCGTGAACATCAATTGGTTCGGCGTGGGCGATATGTGGAATTCAATCTACTGCACGATCGCGGTACGAAATTTGGACTGATGACGGGCGGCAATACAGAAGCCATTCTGATGTCTATGCCGCCGGAAGCGCGCTGGCCATAGAGTAAAGCGGTGAATTGGGAGAATAGGAAAAGCACGATGTTGGGGATTTATAGATTTTTAGCGGTTTTATGCGTCATTTGCGGGGCAAGCCTGTCACCGGTGGCCGCGCAAGACCTGCCGCTCGGCGCCTTCTTTGGATCATTCAAGGGTGGCGGCGTGGCGGAGAACCGAGACAGCATTTATTTCGGCGTCACGGTGCGGGATTTCGACGTCACGATTCAGCCGGAAGGCCAGGGCTTCAAAGTCGATTGGGCGACGATCATCCGGCGCGGCGGCGACCCCAACAACCCGAAGGTCAAACGTAAGGCGCAATCCGCGACTTTCCTCGCGACCGACAAACCCGGCGTCTATCGCGCGACCGACCTTGCCGACCCCTTGCTAGGCGGCAAATACGCATGGGCCCGGATCGCAAAACAAACTTTGTATGTCTACGCCCTGCTGATCGATCATGAGGGCCGTTACGACATGCAAATCTATGAACGCACCCTCAAACCGTCCGGCATGGATTTCATCTTCCACCGGGTCCGTGACGGCGAGCCGGTCCGGACGGTCAAAGGCAAGCTTATCAAATACGCGAATTAGCGGATGGGCCGCCTCGCGGGAAAGAATGCGGTCGTCATCGGTGCGGGTTCCGGCGCGGGCCGGGCCACGAGCTTGCTCTTCGCTCGTGAAGGCGCGGCCGTCGCCTGTGTCGCGAACGATACGGCGATGGGTGAAGAAACGGCGGCTCTGATCCGTACCGAAGGTGGGGATGCTGTTTTTATTGAATGCGATCTCGCGATTCCTGCGGCCATCGAGGGCATGGCGCGATCCTGCATGGCGTGGCGGGAGACCCTCCATGTCCTGTTCAACAACACCGTCCTGACGGAGCCAGCCGAATTCGAGGATATCTCTCTCGAGGATTGGAGCCGTCAAATCGCCGTCAACCTCACGGCACCTTTCCTGTGCAGCCAAAAACTCCTGCCGGCGTTGAAAGCAGCGGGCGGCGCGGCGATCATTCATCATGGCTCCATCGACGGCGTGCTCGGCAATCCCACGCTGACCGCCTATTCAGCCGCCAAAGGCGGGCTACAGCCACTGACCCATGTGATGGGCCATTGGTTGGCTCGGCACGATATCCGGGTGAATTGTATAAATACGGGTTTGCTGCGCAGCGGCGAGGACGGCATTCCAGCGCGTGGCACGACGCTGTCACGCAATCCGGCGGACGAACAACGCAAAATCCAAGCGACGCCACTGGCCCGTGCCGGGCGGTTCGAGGAAGCGGCTGAGACGGCGCTTTATCTGGCAAGCGACGAGTCGTCCTATATTAACGGCAGTGTCATCACCCTTGATGGCGGGCGCACCGGATTGACACCGGGTACATTCTAATTCTCACCGCTTCCTAGGCTTTCTCGCCGGGCAGCCGCTTAACGGCGGATTCGTCCGCGCGATCTGCCGGTTGAACGCTTCCGTATTCCGGTGTCATGAAATATATCAAAACCATGCGGCCTTCAGGACCGGCAGTGATTTGGTGATATTGATCTGACGGCAGGCAGACCAATTCACCCGCCTTCACCGGCAGATCATCGCGATCCTTGAACGTCACAATCCCTTCGCCTTCGACAATATACATGACCTCGTCTTCTTCCGGATGCATGTGCATTGGTGTTACTTGCCCCGGCTCGTAACAATTCATGCGGACCATCAAACGGTCTGTTGACAGGACTTCTTGATTGACCCGTGCGTCCGAAGAAAATT
>JABJCS010000065.1 GCA_018665505.1 Alphaproteobacteria bacterium | reverse complement strand
ATCGTATATTGCGCTTTGAAATGGTCGGCGAGGCGGCCGGTAAACGGAAGTGCAAAGGCGACAATCAATCCGGCTGGCATCATCAGCATACCGGCATCGGTCGCGGAAAGATTCTGCACCAACTGTCCGAAGACAGGCACGGCGTAGGTTGTCGCGAAATTACCCATACCGAAGACAAAGGCGATCAAACAAGCCGCCGAGAAAGCGGGTATGCGGAAAAGAGAGAGATCCAGCAGTGGGTCTTCCGCCTTGGTCTGCGACCACAAAAATGCCGCCGTTCCAATCGCCGCCACCGTTAACAGGCCGGCGATGTGATCCGAAGTCCAGCCTAGTTTCTGGCCGTGCGAGAGGGCATTGACCAAGCAAAACAGCGTAATGCACAGGAGGAGATAGCCGGCCCAATCAAATTTCGGACGGTCGGGTCGTCTGACCGACGGCATAAAGACAAGACCCAAGGCAAAAGCGATGACGATCAAGGGAAGCGGTACGTAAAATATGTAACGCCAGCTGAATGAATCGACGACGAGGCCGCCAAAAGTAGGACCAAGGGCGAGAGCCGTCACCATGCTCATACCGTAAATTCCCATGGCGAAGCCGCGTCGTTCGACTGGGAAGACTTGAAAGAAAGTCACCATGACGAGTGGCTGGATGATGCCTGACGACATGCCTTGCAACACACGACCGAAAACAACCATCGGGAATTCCGCGCTCAGCGCACAAATAAAGCTGCCGATGGCGAAGAGAACGAGAGTAGCGCAAAATCCGACCCGCTGGCCGACCAGTGCCACCACATAAGCGTTGAGCAGCTGGCTCGTGGTCATGGCGACGACAAAGGCCGTCGTCATGAGCTGTGCCTGTTCTTGCCCGACGCCGTAGGCGCCCATGACATTTGGGATGGCCACATTCACCATCGTACCGGTCAGCACCATGGTGAAGGCGGCCACCATGCCGGTGCTCGATACGAGTAAGCGGTATTTCGGCCCGAAACGCGCGTACAGATCGTCGACCGATTCGGTGACGACGGCCATGGCCTAAACCTTCGTCGTCCGGGACTTGCCCAAAATATAGGCGGGCACCATCGCCATTAGGAAGATGACCGCCAAGATCATGAAACCGTCCTGGAACCCCAGCGTGTTGGCCTGTGCTTGAACGACCTGACCTAGGTAATGCAGCGCTCCAGAGGAGTGCACCGCTTCCGGGACACCCGATTCGTTCAATAAGTGGCGGACATTATCCAATAACTCTCGGCTTGCTGCATTCCCCGCCGTTTGCGTTGCCGCCAATGATTCGCTGTGCATCAACGTGCGCTGTTCCATAAAGGCAACCAGACCGTTAATACCCAAGGCTCCACCGAATTGACGCATGAAGTTAATCCCGCCCGAAGCTCGGTTGAGTTTATCTGGAGGCATCGAGCGTAGGGCTGATGCGTTCATCGCGGGTAGAATTAGCGCTTGGCCGAAACGGCCGATCATGACGAATATTATCACGCTCCAAAACGGTGTATTCACATCGGCGCCCATCATGAGAAGAGCACCTGCGGCAAAGGTGACCAAACCGCAGATAATCATCAGGTGGTTGGGCACCCGGTCCGCGAGTTTGCCGGTGAAGGAGAACATGCACATCAGCATTATCCCGGCTGGAACCAGAACGAAGCCTGCCTTTGTCGCGGTAAACCCTTGGACCGTTTGCACGAACACCGGAACCGCGTAGCTGACGCCGAAGTTTCCCGCACCGAACACCACACCAACGGCCACCGCGGATGTGAACTGCGCGTTGGTGAAGAGAGATAAATCCAGGAGAGGTTCCGGTGCTTTGAGCTGCATCGCGACGAACGACACTAACATCGTTAGGCCGATCAATAGAGTCAGAAGGGACTGGTTTGACACCCAGCCGAACCGTTGGCCGTTGGCAATGTAACTCAGGACGGAGAACAATCCGATCAGCAAGAGCGTGAGACTGACGAAATCGAACGGTGGCGCCTTCTTGTTGTCGGTCTTTCCGGGCATGAAAAACGATCCGAGGACGAAGCCGATCAAGCAGAGCGGTAGAGGGATCAAAAAGATGTGGCGCCAGCTCAAATGATCGATCGCGATGCCGCCGACGACCGGTCCAAGCCCAGGGGCTAACATGATCGCCATGCCGAAAATGCCCATGGCGGTGCCACGCTGATTGGGGCCGAATACGCCGAATACGGTCACCAGTACGAGCGGCTGTACCGCACCCGCGCAGACGCCCTGAATGCTGCGGCCGAGTGCCAATGTCATGATGTTGGTGCTCGTGACCGCGATCATCGT
>JABJCS010000064.1 GCA_018665505.1 Alphaproteobacteria bacterium | reverse complement strand
GTCCAAAGGTCGTATCTCTTACCGCTTCAAGTAAGCGCTTTCGATTGAATACCAGTTAGTCATCGGCCGAATTTTCGGCCGGGCGATGACGTGCGACTCCCATCTTCACCAGCCAGACGAGCGTCAGTGTGAGCTTGTCCCGGGATGTGTCCGGCCATTGCGCCAGGACGTCCTCAACCCGATGCGTCCTTTGCAGAACGTGCAACAGCTGCGGCAGGTCTGCCAATTCGATCAGGTGAACCGGCAAGAACATATTCATGCGATGTCGCAGGCGTTGTGCCAATTGTCCCGCGGCGCCGTCGCTCAATTCCAAACGGTCGTCGGGGCCGAGTGTCCGTGATGGAAAACTTCGAAACACCGAGAACGGATCGAGTTCGCGGGGGCCGGTGATGGCATTTTGGACGGCGGATGGTGACGGCGCGTCAACATCGCGCCGTTGGTCAAGCTCGTCCCATAACGCTTCATAGGCGGGGATGACCACCGACCAATCAAAAGTTTCGCGGGCGCGTTTCTTGGCGGCCCTCCCGATTTTCCGCCGTAGGTTCGGGTCGGAGATTAAGCGGCGCAAGGCTTCCGTCGTTGCATCTATATCGACCGCAACGGACTGGCTGACTCCGGCCAGATACTCTCCATAGACGTCTTCCCCAATCACGTAACGGCGCACCAATTCGACGCCCGTGCCGGGGGCGGGGGCTAGTGTCGGGATCAGGTATCCGTCCGTGCCGTCGCGGACCGTATCGCGGTAGCCGTCCCAGTCGCTGACGATGGCCGGTAGGCCACTCGCCATGGCTTCGATCGGCGTGAGACCGAAACTCTCCTGCACATTGTCGACCAGCGAGACGAAGACGTCCGCGCCTGCCCAGACCGCGTCCGGGAACCTTTGGTCTTCATTTTCGACAAAATGCGCCTTCGCTGATTGGCAAATACTTGCCGCCAGATTGGCATAGTCATCGCGAAATGATTCGGCGGTGAAATACCCGAAGAAAACCAGATGTACGTCCCCGCCGCTACCCGCGGCCCGGCGTTCCTTCGCCACTCGTTCCGCCGCGAGGATTAAGGGCAAAGGGTGCGCCTTATTGTGATAGGAGAGCCGCCCGTAAAACAGGATGACAGTGTCTTCTTCCGCTGCACCGATATGGCGACGTTGGGTAGCGCGTTTTCCATCGTCGACAGCGGCGTCAAATCGATCGGTGTCAATTCCCAACGGGATAACCGGTAACTGCATGGGCGGCAGGGCGGTCCCTTGCCCCGCAGCGTCCCAGAGCGACTCGACGACCGAGCGGATGGCGCGTGAGGGGCAAATGATCGCGTCCCAGCTTTGCAGTGGTTGCGCGATGGCGGTAGCGACGGTGCCGATCACTTGTAAAGACGACATGGTGTGGCTGAGCCCGCAGATGCTGTAGCAACCATTGCCCGAAATGCTTCGGTCGGCGATCAAGCGGTTGATATTGGGATCGGGTCGGAAAAGGATTGAAGCGTCGGCGATACCGCCGTCGCCATCCGCCGGGATGAACGAACAGCGGCCCGGATCGCCGCCGATCTCTTTCAGCCGATCACGAAAGGCCTCGAAATCATCCCGGTCGCGCGTACGGCAATAGAATGTCTCGTAGCTGCCGTGGCGGACATAGGCGTCGAGTAAGGTGCGCACCGCTACGTCGATACCGGCAATCCGTCCGTCCTCGTTTCGATTGGGCGGAATGTAATCAATCGCCAGCGTGGTCATGCTTTATCGCTGCCACGCATGAGGCGTTTGAAATAAGCGTGCGCGCCCGTCGTCGCGATGCGGTGGATGACTGTGTTGTAGGAAAGCCCGAGGCGCATCGGCAATTGTGAGACCAAGACGCGGCGGCGCCCGAGTGCCCGCATCCCCTTGCGTGCAACTGAGGTCGCGGATTCGGCGCGGTCGAACATATCCATGGGCGCGCCGGCGCGGGATTGGAAGTCGGTCGCCGTGGCGCCGGGACAAAGCGCCAGTATATCGATGGCTTCGCCCGAAAGTTCCTCTGCGAGCCCTTCCGCCAGCGCTAGGCCGAACGCCTTCGTCGCCGCATAGGTGGCGAAATAGGGCATTGGCACATGGCCGACGACGCTCGAGACGATGATCAAGCCGGCCCGCCGACCGGTGGCCTTCGCGCGTTCGATCATGCCGGGTAGCAGAGCGTGGGATAGGGCGTGCACCGCGACCACATTCACGTCGACCATGGCGGCTTCGTCGTCGGTCGAGGTTTCGGTGAAATGTGAGAAATACCCTAGGCCCGCGTTATTGACGAATAGATCGACACCCAATGCCTCGCTTCGTTCGGCCAGCTTTTCACGGTCACCAGGCAAGCGGAGATCCGCT
>JABJCS010000595.1 GCA_018665505.1 Alphaproteobacteria bacterium | reverse complement strand
GGCCATCGTGCGGGCCTCCACGGATCAGTTCCCCGGATACACCCACACCGACGGTGGCGAAGGTTTGCGCCGCATCCGCGTGACCGAGACCAGCCGCCCGATTGCGATGAAGGCAATGTACCTCCTCTCCGATGTCGACGGCGCCGACAGCGGTAATTTCACGGTCTTTCCCGGCAGCCACCTGCGGCCTTTCCCGGAAGACAACGCGGAACTGACACCACACACACCGGGTGCCGTGCAACTCGACGGCAAAGCCGGAGATTGTTATCTCTTCTCCCACGCGCTCTGGCATGGCCCAGCTCCGAACGGCTCCGGCAAAGGGCGTAAGACACTGCTTTATAACTACTGTCAGATGTTTGTGCGCAGTTACGACCTCGGCCAAGTGCCCGACGTCGCCAAGGAATGCACGCCGCGCCAACGCCGCCTGCTGGGTGACCTTGGTTACGACTTCCGTCCGGGATCGTATTTCTACGTGCCGGAAGACCAAGAAGAAGTGATTACCGGCACGGCAGCCTAGTTCGGATTATTGGGCGAGACGTGCGGCATCCCGGGATCGGCGGAAACTGGCGGGTGGGGTTTCGAAATGTTTCTTGAACACCCGGCCAAAGGCGGCTTCGGACTGATAGCCGCTTCTCTCTGCCACGTCGATGATCGGCAGATCGGAATCAATCAATAACCTTCGTGCCAGCTGCATGCGCCAATCGGTCAGATAACCAAGCGGCGTGTGGTCCAGCAGCTCATGGAAGCGGTTCGAAAATGCCGTGCGCGACAACCCCGCAACGCGCGCCAGGTCGGCAACGGTCCACGGTCGATCCGGTGCTGCATGGATCGTCTGCAATGCCCGCAAAATCCGCTCGTCGGCGAACCCCGCCAAACCCTTCCGCTCCTGACCTTCGGTCATCAGGTAAGCCCGGATCGCTTGGGTAAATATAATTTCCGATAACTTGAGCGCGATAAGATCGCTTCCCATCGTCTCATTCCCCGCTTCGCCGCCGATAATCTTCAAGGTATCGTTGAGCCAATCAGGCGCTGATTTGCCGTACTCTTCTATTCGAATGAAAGGCGGCAACGAGTCGAGTAGAACATGCCGCGCGCCGGCGTCGAAGGCGAAATGGCCGCAGACCAATTGTGTCTCGTGTCCGGGTGATTCACCGCCATAGACCAAAGCGCCTCGGCCCGAAAATCCGGACGCTTCGACCACGCGATCCACGGATTCCGCCGCCACCTTCATGGGGTCGGACAGGATATGCCCGGCACCACGGGTAATGATTATGAGGTCGCCTTGGTTTAACAAAACCGGCTCTGGCTGCTCCTCGATGCGCACAAAACATCGACCCCGATGCACATCGTGGAATCGCGAAACGTTCTCGAACGCCGGGACCCGCACGCCCCACGGGGACGTGAAGGAAGTCCGGAAATAGAGCGTCCCGGAAAGCTGCATCACGCCAAGAATATCGCTGAGTAAATCCATTCTGGTTTCGAGCCTATCTGCTCTTTCTTTAAAATGAAACGCGCTTGTACGATTGATCAAAAATCACGGACGTTCAGTCATTCATCATTCACTTTTGATCGCCTACTTGTGACGCCTGATGGGTCGGACGGTTGTCGCCCGATCCTTAACGACTGTCATCACAGGAGATGAAAATGAAATTCCAAACGATCATAGCGGCAGGTCTCTGCGCCCTGTTATTGGGAACTACTGGCGCACACGCGAAATCCCCAGCGGAACTGAACGATCTCGAAATTGCCCATGTGGCCTATACGGCGGACAACATCGATATCCGCTACGCACACTTGGCGCTGGCGATCTCGTCCAACCCTAAAATACACGCGTTCGCCAAGACCATGATCCGCGATCATAATGCGGTCAACACACAGGCATTGGCGTTACTCAAAAAACTAAACGCGCAGCCACAGGACAATTTTCTCAGCCGTCAATTGACGGAAGGCTCGATTGAACTGGTGGAGGAGATGAGCCGATTGCGGGGAGCGGCATTCGACAAGCGCTATGCGGCGAACGAACTGGCCTATCATCAGGCAGTTAACAATCTCGTCGAAACGGCTTTCATCCCGAATATCGAAAACGCCGAGGTGAAGGCGCTCTTCGAAGCCGGTCTCAAAATATTCCGAACCCACGAGCGCCATGCCGAGATGATGGTCGACTCTCTCAAATAGAGCGGAATAGATGAACCGCCGAACCTTTTTAACCGGACTGATGGCCGCATTTGCGGTCATCGGTCCGGCAACCGCGAAAACGAATCAACAAACGAGCGGGCAGTCTCGACGACTCCACGAAGTGATTATCATTCGATCCGAATTCACGCCTGCGATCCTTCAAGTACAACCGGGAGACCGCGTTCGTTGGACCAACAACGATATCGTCCCACATACCGCAACCGCGCTTGACGAGAGTTGGGACACCGGTGAAATCGAAGCCGGCGCCAGCGCTATGATTGCGATCGAATCGGGACACGGCGGAGACTATTTCTGCCAATACCACCCGAGCATGCGCGCCAGTCTTGGGAATATTTAACGCTCGGCCCGCCCCGCCCCCGGTGCGTTGCTATCAAAGCGCACCGGGCAGCGGCAGCGCCTTCACGCACCATTCAAGTGTTTCTCTAGGCTGTCACAGAGCGCATCGCCGCCCGTCGCGTCCACATCCAGGTGCGTCACAACACGAATGCGACGTTCCCCAAACGCCCCGATGATCACGCCCTCAGCTTTTAACAGACGTTCGATCTCGGGAGCACTTGGTGCGTCATCCGACAGGTCGAATATGACAATGTTAGTCTCGACCGGAAGAACATTCGCGACTTGGCCCATCTTCGCGAGCCGCGCGGCAATCCCTGTCGCCAATGCATGATCGTCAGCAAGTCGGTCCACGTTATGGTCCAATGCATAAAGACACATGGCGGCCAGGATACCGGATTGTCGCAACGCTCCCCCCATTTGCTGCTTCATACGCCACGCACGGCGAATGAATTCCGAGGAGCCCGCGAGAACCGCACCCACCGGCGCGCCGAGACCTTTGGAGAAATCAATCCAGCAAGAATCGTAACCTTCAGTCCACTGATCGGCCGCTACCCCCGATTTGACGACCGCGTTCAGAAGACGCGCGCCGTCCATGTGCGTGGCGAGCCCTGCATCCTTCGCGATGGCGGATACTGCCTGGATTTGCGCCAACGGCCATACGGTGCCGCCACCCATATTCGCCGTCTGTTCCACGCAAACCAATCGGCTTTCCGGCGCATAGCGTGAGGGCGGCCGAATCGCGGCGCGGACTTGCTCCGCCTCAAATATGCCGTTCGCGCCATCGATAGGAGAAATCATCACGCCGCTCAGCGCCGCCGGGCCACCGGTCTCGAAATTAATCAAATGACAGGATCGCTCGCAGATTATCTCGTCGCCGGGCTGAGTGTGAACGCGGATGGCGATCTCATTGCACATTGTCCCGGACGGCAGGAAGACCGCCGCTTCCTTGCCCAATATCCGGGCGACCCGGTCGCATAGCGCCAAGGTCGTCGGATCTTCGTCTTTCTGCTCATCCCCGACATCGGCGCCAAGGACAGCCTCTCGCATCGCCATCGACGGCTTGGTTTTCGTATCCGAATAAAAGTCATGCATGCGAAATTTTTCCTTCAAAGCGTTTACCCACAGACTATCAACTGATCGGGATCATCAAAACCCGGCCTCCCTAATTCAACAACCTGATCTATCTCATATTAATGGACAGGAAATCGACGCAATGGCGCGCTGCTAAAAATGGGGTGAACGATGTTCGATCTTTTGATTAAGAATGCGAAAATTGTCGACGGTACCGGCGGCGAGCCGGTGCAAGGAAACATTTGGATCGAGGACGGAAAAGTCGTCGGATCCGGCGCGGACACACCTGAAGCCCGCGAAGTGATCGACGCCGACGGCCTCGCGGTCATGCCGGGGTTTGTCGACCTGCACACCCATTACGATGCGCAAGTTACGTGGGACCCCACGTGCTCTCCCTCACCGTCGCTTGGCGTGACCACCTGTGTGATGGGGAATTGCGGTTTCGGTATCGTGCCGAGCCCGCCCGAGGTTCGCGACACGATCATGAAGAATCTCTCCGTCGTTGAAGGCATGGATCTCGACGCCTTGCGCGCCGGAATCGATTGGCAGTTCGAAAACTTCTCCGACTATATGGGTGCCTTGGAACGAATTGGCCCATATCCCAATCTCGCGGTCCTCGTCGGGCATTCCGCCGTCCGCACAGCTGTCATGCGCGACGACGCCTGGGTGCGGGAGACACCAACCGACGATGAAATGGCGACCATGCGCGGCCTGAT
Source organism: Alphaproteobacteria bacterium (assembly GCA_018665505.1). The sequence goes on along the minus strand of JABJCS010000595.1, from coordinate 184 downwards.
CGAATCAGCGCTCAGCCAAGGTGCTGTCGGGTTTGCCTCTTCGTTCTCCATCAACCACGTGGGCCATGGGGGCATTCCGATGCCGTCGACCATCGCCACGATCGATGAATTCGGCCATTTGGCGGAAGCGGTCGGCGACGCCGGGAAGGGCATCGTCCAGATGTCCGCAGGCGGACGCGGCACG
>JABJCS010000594.1 GCA_018665505.1 Alphaproteobacteria bacterium | reverse complement strand
CGGATACCGTTGCTTCGCCCTTCAGCGCTTCCAACGCCACCTTCGCCTTGAACTCGGGGAATGCTGTTTGCGTTTCGACATCTCTGATCTCCTTCTCCATGAAGACCAGCAGACTACAAATCGTAGCTTACGTCAGTGTCCGAATTCCGGGGAGTAGCTCAGGCATCGCACCACAGATGATGGAAACCAGTCCGTAAGGCTCGTACAGCTCGTCACGTAATTTGCCGCCGCCGCCGTGTTTCATCCATGCCATAAATTCAGACGCGTCCGGTCCGAATGGGACACTGGAGAAAAGCGCAAAGGCGGGGTCCTTTTCGAACCAGTAGGCCGACGTTGCCCAGGCGGCCTCGACCTTGTCCCGGCTGACGACGTCGAAAAGCTTAAACGGCGCAGCCAGGACATTCGGTTCGACAAAGGTAATTTTCATGGAACCGCCAGAAATCGCGGTCGCGTTCTCTGCAAAGTTTCTTCCAAGCGTTCCAAGCAACAAGGCGGACCCCGGGAATGCGCTCGCCATCCGCCATTCTACCTTCGTCTCCGCTGTGTCCGCTCGTATTGGACAAAGGAGAAGTAGAATCAGCACTATCGCGTGGCGAATTCTAAATTGGGGTTGCATTGGGTGGCCGGTCTCCTCCTGGAGCTTTGCGTAAGCTATCGTGCGTCTAGAGAGGCGACAAGCCGACGATTGATAGCCTATACTGTCAGCAGCGGAATATGGTCCATGGAAGGGACGTCATGCGAGCACAATTACGCGATTGGCGGTGGTTCAAATGGCATCTTGTGGCCTATTGCATCGGCATTGCCGCGATGACGTGGATTACACGAAATTCGGAGGACACGTCTTGGTTTTCGATTGGATGGACGGTGGTTATCGGATTTCATTTTTTGGTTGTGAAGACGTTGAATGTCGATGACGATTGGGCGGAGACGCGGGCGTATAGATTGCGCACCAAAACATACGATCACAAACACATCGATCAAATTGTGGATTCTGCTGTCGACGGCGACCCTGCCGAAGATCCCGCCGCGCCGCGGCGGCATTAGGGCACTCGTATTTCTGAGCTAGATCAATTCGCATTGCATCTTCTTGTCCTACTCTAACGGTAAGCAGGCGGCAGAGCCGTTAAACCGGAGGAGAAGTTCAGATGTTGGCCAAAGATGTGATGACGACGAATGTGATCTCCGTAACCGCAGATACGACAGTACCGGAAATCGCTCAATTGTTGTTGGAGCGCCGTATCAGCGGTGTTCCGGTTTTGGACGGTGATGGTATGCTGGTCGGACTGGTCAGCGAGGGGGACCTGATCCGACGTGCTGAATTTGGTGGCGATCATCGGCGCTCCTGGTGGCTAAATCTGTTAACAGCGGAAGCCGAAAAAGCGCGAGACTATGTGAAGACTCATGGCAATCACGCCAGAGAGGTGATGACGAGAGAAGCTGCCACTGTCGACGAAGATGCCTCGCTCGCCGAAATCGCGACAATCTTGGAAGAGAAGAGAATCAAGCGCGTACCGGTCGTGCGTGATGGGAAAGTGGTTGGGATCGTCAGCCGCTCCAATTTGTTGCAAGGATTAGCGACAGCGAACGCGACGCCCGGACCGCGCCCGTCCGAGGATGTCCGGGCAAAAATTGTTGCCGAGTTGGATCAGCTTGATTTCGTCCATCCGACGCAAATGAACGTCATTGTTTCGGGGGGAGTGGTCGAGTTATGGGGCTGCCTTGGCTCGCAAGAGCAGAAATTAGCACTAATGGTGGCGGTCGAAAATGTCGCGGGTGCGGCTGAGATCAGCGATCATGTCAGCGTGACGCCGCATTACCTTGGCGGCGTGTGACCCGCTTCAAGTATCAAAGCGTGGGCGGTAGTAAGACGCCTTCGCGCATGTCTGGGTAGCGTTTTGTAATACGGATGATCCGCATGGCGTAACGCAGCCAAAGCAGTAGAAAGACTAGCAATACACCTTGCTCGATTTCATGCAGTTTCGGCGGAAATCCGTTTAAGATTAAGTATAGCAGTAAGATAATCGGCGCCGTCGCGGTATAGAAGGCTGCGTACTGGTTCTTGGTGGTTTGCAGATAGAACAGCGCCACCAGAACCGAGACCGAATAGATCATCAACAGAAGATACGCGATGCTTTCCGCTCGTGAGATGGCGGCCAAAGAGAGGAAGCCAATTAGACCGAACGGTGTACCGACGAAAACTACATACAGGAAAAGCTCTTTTCCCGCCTGTAGCTTCGTGAGTTTATCAACCGGGATGAAGAAAGGCGTTTTGTTTTCATCCCAAACGTATTTCTTCGTCCATTTTTCCCAGTTAGACATACAGTAGTGGCTAGACCAGCCAGCTCCAGAAGTCGAAGGTGTGGAACATCAAGATCAAAACGACGACCATGATGGACATACCGAAGTAATAGAAGAATTTTTGGCTCGCGGTATCTGTCGCGTGTTCGTAGACCGAATCGTCTATTTTCCGACTGAGGAGGTCACTGCTGTTACCGCGCTTAGCCTCGTTAGAGCCGTCGGTTATGGATCCATCGATGGCTTCCATCATGAGCCGTTTTTCAATTTTCTCTTCCGGTCTCTCGATCGTGTAGAGCGCGAAATCAAACGATTTCGAGCTGAACAATGCAAAAGCGGTTTGCAGCCATACGGCAAATCCCGCCATCGCGGCTACGATGAGACCGAACACTAGGATGGCCTTGATCGCCCAGCGATGGCTGAGACCGACCAAAGACGCGGATTGCTCGTTGCTGGTGTAGGCATCGGTGACGTAATCGATCGAAAACCATGCGACAAGAAGGCAGAACGGTATCATTAAGATCGAACAGCCGAGCAGTTCAATCCAAGCTTGCTTTCGGAAGCTCAGTTTTTCGCGCACGAGATCAACGCGGACATGCCGGTTGTAGATATAGCCATATCCAAGGACGAGGGTGAATAGCGCTGTATGAAAATGCCATTCCAGTTCCTGCAGCAGCGTCGATCGGAAAGGCAACAGCGCTAACAGCGTACTGTACATCCAATCTCGTGCTGCGAGCATTTCGTTGTTCAGCATGAAGTTGCCGATATACGTTAGCGTCTTACGCTGCAGCACGTCCCAAACAGTGATGAAGACTAAGGGCAGCATGAACAGGGATGCCCATTTTCCGATAGTTTCGACGAACTTACCGATTGTGGCACTCCACCGGATGGCGGCGGGGATATCGCCGCTGCCTAGGTGAGCATGTTCTGTTGTATCCGACATGTTATCTTCCCTTCCGCTAGGAGAGGCCGGGCAGCCAAAGGGCTACCGATGGGAAATTGATCACGAGAAGTAAGGCAATTAACTGCAATATCACAAATGGAATAATGCCTTTGTAGATGCTCCCTAGTTTGACCTCACGCGGTGCGATGCCCTTAAGGTAGAACAAGGCGTACCCGAACGGCGGCGTCAGGAACGATGTCTGTAGATTGATCGCTACCAGAACCGTGAACCAGTAGATCATCGCGCGGTTTTCTAGCGGCACGTGGTCGCCGAATTCCAGACCGACAACGATTGGCGCGAAAACCGGCAGGATGATCAAGGTGATCTCGACCCAATCGAGGAAGAAGCCGAGGACAAAGACGATGCCCATAATCAGGAACAGCAATCCCCACGGGCTGAGACCGGCTTCGAGGATTAATTCCTCAATGATGTCGTCACCGCCGAGCGACCTGAACACCAAGGCGAAGCAGGTGGCACTGAGGATGATGAAGAAAATAAACGATACCGTTAGGCCCGAGGACTGACAGACACCGACGATCATATCGCGCTTTAGGCGCTTGTTCAGCCAAGCGAGAAGGGTAGCGCCCCCGGCGCCGACCGCGCCGGCTTCGGATGGGGTCGCGAAGCCGAGCAAGATTGAGCCCTTGATGATCGCAATCAGGAAGACCGGCGGGAAGAAACTCCGCACCAACAGCGGGCCCATCTCGCCCTTCTCCACGAGCAAGGCGTCCGCGGGAAGGGCAGGAGCTAAGTCTTTGTAGATGCTAGACGCGACGGCGATATAGATGACGTACATAGCCGCGAGACACAGTCCCGGTATCAACGCTGCCAAGAACAAGTCGCCGACGGAAATTGTCATCAGATCCGCCATGATGATCAGCATGATGCTGGGTGGAATCAAAATTCCCAATGTGCCTGAGGCGCAAATCGTACCTGTCGCTAGGCCGTGATTGTAATTCTGTTTGAGCATTGTCGGCAGCGCCAACGCGGTCATCATGGTCACCGATGCACCGATGATACCGGTCATGGCGGCAAGGATGGTGCCCATGATCGCAACCGAGATTGCCAGGCCGCCAGGTACTCTTTTCAGCAGGACCTGACAGCAATACAGCATATCGTTCGCGACGCCCGAACGCTCCATCATCACGCCCATGAAGACAAAGGTAGGTACCGCAACGAGGATTAAGTTCTCGGCTGCCTGTCCCCAAATTCGGGGCAGAAAATTAAAGAATTGAATAAACGAAAATATGTCAAAAAATATTCCAAGAAATCCGTAAATCAGGGCCAGTCCGCCAAGAATAAAGGCGACGGGATAGCCGGTGAATAGCAGAAGCGCCAGCGATGCAAACATCATCACTGGCAGGAAATCGATAATTAAATCAACGAGTTCGACGAGCATCTGTATTCCAACGTCAAATTTTAAAATCTATGTGACACGCGATTGGAGCGAAACACGATTTGGCCGGAAGTCGCAATTACCGGAGACCTGATGATCAGGCCTCCGGGAATGCTAATTCGGCCGTGAAGTTCCTCGCGAAACTTCTGCCCTATCTCAAAACTATTTGAGATACGTACCTTTCAGGCTTTGGGCATCGCCCCAAACCTTATACTTCGCACGGAACGCGTAGAAGTGATCCGCAACCTTTTTGAACAAGGGGTCTTTTGCAGACTCTTCCGCGACGACTTCGAACCAAGCCTTCTCGAACTTGGCTAAAGTTTCGTCCGGCCAACGCTTGATGATGACACCATGCTTAGATTGCATGACGTCCATCGCATCGAAGTTTTTCGCTTCTGTCTCTGCGTATGTGTGCATCACGCTATCACCGAGGCCGACCTTGATGATGGCTTTGTGGGCTTTCGAAAGCTTGTTCCACGCGTCCTTGTTCATCAAGAACTCAGACACCGAAACCTGTTGGTGCCAGCCCGGGAAGTAGTTGTACTTCGCGATTTGATGGAAGCCGAGCTTCGTGTCGATAGTCGGCATCGAGAACTCGGTGGCGTCGATAACGCCGCGCTCGAGGGCGGGATAGATATCCGCACCGGCGAGAAGCTGCGTCGCGGCACCCATTTTCTGCATGACCTTCGCGCCGAGACCGAAGAAACGCATCTTCAGGCCCTTGATCTGCTCCAGAGACGTAATCTCAGTTTTAAACCAACCCGAAGTCTCCGGGCCGATAGCGAAACTATCAAATGCGATCAGGTTATGCTTGTCGTAGATTTCTTGTTTCAGATCATTTCCGCCGCCGAACCATTTCCAGCCGAGGAATTCACCGATCTGCGGGCCGAACGGAACCGTCGTGAAGAACGACAGAGCCGGATATTTGGCCGTGTGGTAGCCAGGAGTTGTCCAGCAGGACTCAAGCGCACCCTTGGAGACCGCATCGAAGCATTCCAGCGATGGGACAAGCGCGCCCGGCTCAAAGAACTTGATGTCGAGTTGACCGTCGGTCATTTCCTTGACGTTTTGCGTAAAGCGAACGCCGGATGTGCCAAGGTGAGGCAGCTTACTGCCGAAAGTGCTTTGCATTTTCCAGCGTACCTTCTTGGCGTCGGCATCTGCCGAAGTGCCAAGCACTATTCCGCCTGCCAGCCCGAGGGCTAGTCCTACGGATAGAATCGATTTTAATTTCATTTTTATCCTCCCTTAGAGCGGCAATCGCCGCGACAGGAGTGGCCGGTCCGATTACCGGACAATCCTTATAAAACCCGCGAGTTCTCAACAGTTTTCCACGGGGTAATGAAAAGGCTAGCGTCATTATTAATTTTGAACAAGGAGTTATTGATTGCGTTTGATGTTGCGGCCTAAGCTAAAATTTGGCGTTTAACTCAATAAACCGGCCGGTCGGGTTATTGAATTAGCCCGGTAATTTTTACGCTGGGCAGCTTCATAACCATACGGTTTGAAAAGAGTTTTGGATAAAAATAAGGGGCTGTCCCAGATAAATAGCCCATATTTGTTCTAACCCATTGCCTTAGCTGCGATAATTGGGCTGATGGGTCACTGTTGTTAAAACGCCACTCGCACTCCTTTAAGAATAGGCCGAAATGGGCCTTTGGAACACCGTTGAACTTACGCATGTGGCG
>JABJCS010000593.1 GCA_018665505.1 Alphaproteobacteria bacterium | reverse complement strand
CTTCGCCCGCGAAGGTCAGCGCCACCGGGCCGAGGCGCACCGAGACCGTGCCCTTGAAGGTCTTGTCGTCGACCAGTTCGGTTAGTGTCGCCCCCGGCATGCAGGGAGCGATGCGCTCCACGTCCATCAGCACCGGCCAGGCCTCGGTGGGTGGCAGGGATACGTCGAAGGAATTCTCGAATTTCACCGCTGTCTCTCCTTGGAATTTCGGCAGCGTTTTACGGCAAACAAGCCGCTAGCTCCAGGCCCAGACCGGCTGCTCTAGGTGCTCGACGCGCGTGTCGCGCCCGAAGATCGCCACTTCGCGGAATTGATAGATCACAGCGGCGGTCGGTGCGTGGACCTGTGTGTTGACGATGTTGAGCCGAATCAACGGTCGGTCACTCTCTGGGATATCGGCGAATTCCGGCGTCTCCGGATGCGCTAAGTCCCGCAGCAGCACCTTGTAGATCGTCGCAACTTCACCGGGGTTGGGCTCGGGCTCGATATCCTCGCCGACCCAGAATACGAAGGGCGTGATGCGATAGCCGGAGCGGGTCGGATAATCGTCGAGGGTCCCCAGCAGGTGGTCCGCCGAGAGTGAGACGCTGATCTCCTCCCGCATCTCCCGCAAGGCCGCCTCGAGCGGGGTCTCACCCGTATCGACCCGCCCGCCCGGCAAGGCGAATTGACCGGAATGCGCGTTCAGGCGCGGACTGCGTTTCGTGAGGATAAAGGCGGCTTCATCGCCGTGACCGATGACGACCACGGAGACGGCCGCGTGCTTCAGGCCGTCTTCCGGCGCGCGCCGGTCGTCGAACTGGTGGATATGAGTGCGGATGCGCTGCTTGAGCGTGTCGTCGAAAGGATATGTCATACTGCCGATCAACATAGCGCGATTCCCCACCCGCCGGAAAGACGGTGGCGGAAGCTAAATCCCGCTCGTCATCGGCCTTATACGACCAACCTTAGTGAAAACAGTATTGTCGCCAGGAGAATAGTTATGGAAATGGGAAAGATCGGCGCTTGGGTATCGACCAACGCGTTGAGCCGCGAGCAGCTCGTGGAGTTGGCGCGCGGCGTCGAGGAACTCGGTTACGACACGCTTTGGTATCCGGAATCGACCACGTATGAATCCATCGCCATGGGCGGATTCTTGTTGGCGCATAGCGAAAAGCTGAAAGTCGCGAGCGGCATCGCCAATATCTACGCCCGCGACCCCTTTACCGCGATGGCAGGGCACAATGCACTTAACGCGCTTTACGGTGACCGTTTCTGTCTCGGCCTCGGCGTCTCTCATATTCCGCTGGTCTCGGGCAAGCGGGGGCACGAATACGGCAAACCTATCGCCACCATGCGGGCCTATTTAGAGGGTATGGCGGATGCAAAAGTCGATGTGAAGGCGCCCGCGCGAAATCTGGTGCTGGCGGCGCTCGGGCCGAAGATGCTGGAGCTGTCCCGCGACATGACCGAAGGCTCGCTGCCCTATTGCGTCACACCGGAGCACACGGCGATGGCGAAAGAGATTATGGGCCCGGATAAGTGGCTCTGCGTCGAGCAAAAGATCTGCTTCTCCGAGGACGAGAGCGTGGCGCGCGCCGCTGCGGCCAAGAACATGGCCCGCTATCTGGCGATGCCGAACTACCGCAACAACTGGCTGCGCATCGGCTTCAGCGAAAGCGAGCTTGAGGGCGGCGGTAATGAGCGCTTCCTGGATTCGATGGTGTTGTGGGGCAGCGAGGACACGATCCGTCGCGGCCTGCAGGCGCATGTCGATGCAGGGGCGACGCAAATCGTCATTCAGCCGCTGAATCCGGAAGGGAAGCCGACGCCTGATTGGAATGCGTTGAAAACATTCCAGCCCCAAAGCTGGTAGGAAAGGACAGAATTATGGACGCCATGGAACGGATGTTGATCGAGCATGAATGCCGTAAGCTGATGCTGCTCTATTGCCAACACGTGGATCACTTGAACCCGGAGGCCTTCGCCGCGTTGTTCACAAAGGACGCCTATTACAATCCGGCGGCGCATCCGGAGATGAACGGGCGGGCGGAAATCCTCGAGTGGATCAAGGTCTATCCGAGGAACCGTTTGGCGCGCCATTGCTCGACCAACCAAATCGTCGACGTGATCGATGCAGACAATGCCGTGGGGAATTCCTATGCCATGGTGTTCCGCCAGGACGATCCGGTGGAGGGTGTGCCGTCCGGCAATGTGGCCCCGCGCTCCCTCGTCGAGTACAAGGACAAATTCCGCCGCACCGAAGACGGTTGGCGCATCGCCGAGCGGCAGTATCAATACGGGTTTTTGAAGGAGGAGTAGGGCGATGGGAATCATGAAAATGGCCGAGCAGGCCCTGAGCGAAGTCGACACGATCAGCGCCGAGGACGCGTTGGCGCGCAAGGACGGGGGCGAGCTGGTCTTCGTCGATGTCCGCGATATTCGTGAGGTCGAGAAGAGCGATACCATCACCGGGTCTCACCACGCGCCGCGCGGCATGATCGAGTTCTGGTTCGATCCCGAAAGCCCGTATTTCCGCGATATCTACGGGGAGGCGGACAAGACATACGTCCTGTTCTGCAACGGTAATCCACGCTCCGCACTCTCCGCGAAGGCGCTCAAGGATATGGGAATCGCAAACATCGCGCAGCTGACCGGCGGCATGCCCGCCTGGCGCGAAGCGGGTGGCCCGACGGAGGAGAAGACGCGAAAGTAAGGCCGCGAGAGGGTGATCGAGTTGTCGTATCTCCTGCTGAAATACATTCATGTCCTTGGCGGGATTGTCATCCTAGGGACCGGGACTGGCATCGCCTTTTTCATGTTGATGGCGCATCGGAGCGGCGATATCGCGTTTATCGCACGGACCGCAGGCGTTGTGGTACTGGCGGATTTCGTCTTCACCGCCACGGCGGTGATTGCTCAGCCCATCACTGGGTTTCTGTTACTATCGCATGCGGGGCATGGGTTGGCGGATTTTTGGGTCATGCTCTCCATTGGCTTGTATATTCTTACCGGGTTTTTATGGCTGCCGGTGGTCTGGATGCAGAGATGCATGCGCGTTCTCGCGGAGCAGGCGGTAGAGACGGGCACGCCCTTGCCGGACCGTTATTACCGACTGTTTAAGCTTTGGTTTGTGTTCGGCATACCGGGGTTCGGGTCGGTATTGGCGATCGTCTGGTTGATGATCGCGAAACCGATGGTGTGAGATGAGCGATCCGCTCCCCACAGTCGCGATATTCGGCGCATCGGGTCTGATCGGATCAAGCATAGCCATATCACTACGCCGAGAAGGTATCCGGGTTGTCCCGATAGCCCGGCGCTTCACCAAGAGCCAGTTGGCTGCCTTTGGAGAGGCAGCAGTGACATCTGACTTCGCTGAAATGCCGTCCGATGCATTGGCCGGGCTCTTGGTAGGAGCCGATATCATGGTGAACTGCGTCGGTATATTACATGACGGTCGGCAGGGCGACACGGGCACCATACATCACGACTTCGTCAACCGTCTGATAGGGGTACAATCGCACCTCCCGAACTGCCCGCTACTCGTCCATGTCTCCATTCCGGGCCAGGAAAGCGACGACGCGACGGCCTTCAGCCGTACCAAGAGGGAAGCGAAGAAAATTCTCTCCGACAATCCAAATCCATATGTTGTCCTGCGGCCAGGCTTCGTGATTGCGGATGCGGCGTTCGGGGGAAGTGCTCTCGTTCGCGCCCTTGCTGCGTCGCCTTTCGGCGTTCCGGCGGCGGCCGAAAACAGACCTTTCGCAATAACCGATGTGGAGGATATCGCGGCGACGGTATCCGTCCTTTGCAACCAGTGGCGCGAGGGCACGCGCGACTGGAGCGCCATGTGGGACGTGATGGCGCGGGAGACCACGAGTTTTGGGCAAGTCGTAGACGCGTTCCGGGAACGGTTGGGCGTACCCACTCCCCGATTCCGCTCACCGCCCTGGATGTTGCGTCTTGGGGCGCTGTGCGGTGATGCCGCCGCCGCGCTCGGTTGGGCGCCGCCGATCCGCAGCACTTCACTTAAGGAAATGCAGCGCGGTGTTGAAGGTGCGCCGGAAGACTGGATTGCCGCGACAGGTGTGACACCAAGCTCACTTAGCGAGGCCTTGGGAAAGCGCCCAGCCTCCATACAGGAGAAATGGTTCTCTCGGCTCTATCTCCTGAAAGGGTTGATCGTACCGTTTTGGCAGTTTTCTGGGCGCTCTCCGGTCTGATCGTCTTAACGATGGCCTATGACGCCGCCACGGCAATTCTCACGACCCATGGATTTTCGATGCTGCTCGCTCACGCCGTCACGGTTTCCAGTAGTTTCATGGACATTGCCGTCGGCCTGCTCATCGCAACGCGCAAGACCTGCCGCTTTGGTCTGATCGCCGGGATTGTCGTCTCGGTGTTCTATATGGGGATGGCGGCGATACTTACCCCGGAGATGTGGATCGAACCACTCGGCGCGTTAGTGAAGACCGGCCCCGCAATTGTTCTGATGATCGTAGCGCTGGCGATGCAGGAAGACCGATGACGGAATCCGAAGCGCTGTGGCTCGATGACGCGGTTATCCTGTATGACGGGCATTGTGTTTTATGTTCGGGCTGGGTGCAGTTCGTGGCAAAGCGGGATACTGGACGTCGCTTCAAATTTACGCCGATCGAGTCCCCATACGGAAACGCGCTGGCGCTAGCGCTCGGGATCGATCCGAAAGATCCCGACACCAACGCCGTTTTCCTCAATGGTCGGGCCCATCGCCGCTCCGACGCGGCGTTGACCGTGCTCGTAATCTTGCCTCGATGGGGCTGGGTCCGGTTCCTGCGCCCGGTGCCGCGCGCAATTCGGGATTTCGTCTACACGCGGATCGCCCGCAACCGTTACCGAATCTTTGGGCGGAACGATGTCTGCGATTTGGGTGGGGAGACGCTGGTGGACCGCGTTTTCATCGACCACGAGCGCTAGATACCTCTAAATCCCCTGGCGCACCTTCGGCAGCACTTCTTTCGCCATGATCGTCATCTGTTCCGTCACCTGGTCGTGAGACATGCCGACCCATTGGATGCCGCAGAAAAGTAGGTTAAATCCAATTGGTTTCTGTAGTGCAATGATTTGCTCCGCGACCTCATCGACAGAACCGAAGACGAAGCGGTCGTCGAGTAATTCGTCGAAATCCATGCCTAGATCATCGTCGCCTTTGGGCATCGCTTTGTCTTGGCCCCATTCGTGGTAGGTTTTGTATTTCGCTTCCAGATACGGCCGGGCGAGTTTTATGGCTTCCTCGCGGGTGCGGGCGACGAAAATTTCCCGCATCATGGGCAGGTCCGTTGGCATCGGCTTGCCGCATTCATCCAGGGTTTTCTTGTAGATTTCCATTTGTCGCAAAATCGTTTCGATTTTGTTATGAGGGTTGATAATCCAGGCATCAGACATTCTTGCGGCCCGTCTGATGGCGACATCCGCGTTGGCGCCGATCCAGAACG
>JABJCS010000592.1 GCA_018665505.1 Alphaproteobacteria bacterium | reverse complement strand
CTACTATTGCTCGAAGCCGAGGCGATGCCGGCCAAGATGGACTTCGCTAAAAAAAGCGTCGCCGGGTGGCGCGCTCTCTGCCGTCGCTATGGCAGAGCCCCTGCCACCGCCGCCTTGCAGTTTGCGGCGCGGACCGTACCTGAAGCTTTTCTGGTCGTCGGGTGCGAGACGCCCGATCAGCTTGCTGGCAACATCGACAGCCTGCGCGCAACACCGCTCGATGCTGCTGTCTGGGACGACATCATGTTGCTGCCCCAGGCGGACGACCGCATCACCAGGCCTTATTTGTGGAATTGACGGGCATTCCTTCTCCGCGACTTCTGGATGCCGACACGCCGGTCGAGATTGCAAGCGCGCGGCTGGTGCTCCGGACAATGGAGGAGGCCGATGCGAATTCGCACTACGCGCGGTGGATGAACGATTCTGACATCGTACGCTACACGGAAAGCCGCTACACGACCCATTCGATCGACGGGATACACGATTACATCGCCGCGATGCGGCGCGATCCCGATTCGCTTCTGCTTGCCATGGAAACAAAAAATGACCGCCGTCATATCGGCAACATCAAGATCGGTCCGGTCGATTGGTATCACCGGAGCGGAGATATTGGCTTGTTGATTGGCGAGGCCGACTGCTGGGGACAGGGATACGCGTCCGAAGCGATCGCGGCGCTCGCCGGTTATGCGTTTGCGGCGCTCGGTCTGGAAAAATTAACGGCCGGAGTTTACGAACCAAACACCGGTTGTATCCGGGCGTTCGAACGCGCTGGCTTCATACGCGAAGGGGTTCGCCGCAACCAGTACCGGTTTGAAAACGGCCGGGTCGATGTTGTTCTATTGGGGCGGGCCAGTGGTGCAGACGTTTGACTACGGTCGCCATATTGCAGGCGCGCTCATCATCGTCGCGGCTGCCCGGCAAGGTGCTGCTCCCGATTCTCGGAGAACCGATGCTGTCGCGGCAGATCGACCGCATGAGACGGGCGACATCACTGGACGGGATCGTTGTCGCCACGTCGACAGCAACCGAAGACGACCCCATTGAGACATTGTGTGGGAAGATGAGGGTCGACTGTTTCCGCGGCGCGCTTGACGACGTGCTCGACCGCGTCAATTCCTGTGCCGCGGCGTTCGGCGCTGACCAGGTTGTCCGTCTGACCGGTGATTGTCCGCTGGCGGATCCGGACGTTATCGACCGGGTGGTGAACGTCCATGCCGACAAGCGGTCGGATTATACGTCGAACGTTCACCCGCCGACCTGGCCCGATGGGCTGGATGTCGAGATAATGCGCCGCGATGTTCTCGCGATTGCGGCGGCCGAAGCCCGGTTGCCGTCCGAACGCGAGCATGTCACGCCGTTCATTGTCGCCCGGGGTGATCGGTTCGCGCTGTCGAATGTCGAGACTGACCCTGACCGGTCGGACTTGCGGCTGACCGTCGACGAGCCGCGCGATTTCGAGCTTGTCAGCAGGATCTACGAAGCGCTGCTCCCCACAAAGCCAGGCTTCAGTATCGACGACGTGCTTGCGCTGCTTGATGAGAACCCGCAAATGCTCGGCGTCAATGCCGGTATAGAACGGAACGAAGGTGCGCAGCGCTCGCTGGAGCATGACGCAGAATTTCTGGCTAAAGGAAAACCCGGGAATGCTTCGTAATCATCCGTTCGCGACGTCGGAGGCGCTGCTCGAGCGCGCCTTACGGACGATTCCGCTGGGCACCCAGACATTCTCCAAAAGCAAGACGCAGTTCCCGATTGGTGCCGCGCCGCTATACGGACATAGCGCGCAAGGCAGCAAGTTGCGGGATGCCGACGGCAATGAATATCTTGATTTCATAAATGGCCTGTTGGCCATCAGCCTCGGATATAAGGACCCGGACGTGGATGCAGCAGTCCGCGCACAGCTTGATGACGGGGTGCTGTTTTCTTTGCCCCATCCGGTTGAGATCGAAGTCGCCGAGCGCATTTGTGACATGGTGCCATGCGCCGAGATGGTGCGGTTCGGCAAGAACGGGTCCGACGCCACTGCCGGCGCGATCAGGCTGGCGCGCGGCTTTACCGGGCGGGATCATGTAGCCGTATGCGGGTATCACGGCTGGCAGGACTGGTATATCGGATCGACGTCGCGCGATCTCGGCGTTCCCAAGGCGGTCCAGGCATTGACCCACGGATTTGTCTATAACGACCTCGATTCTTTGGAAACGCTTTTCCGCGATCACGCTGAAGACCTGGCGGCGGTCATTGTCGAACCGATGAACGTTGTCTACCCGGCACCCGGATTTCTGGAAGGTCTCCGCGAAATTACCGAGCGCCACGGGACACTGCTTATCTTCGATGAAATGATCACCGGCTTCCGCTTCGCTAATGGCGGCGCCCAGGAACTATTCGGCGTCACACCCGACCTCGCGACCTTCGGCAAGGGTTTGGCAAACGGCTATCCGCTCGCCGCTCTGACCGGGCGCGCCGACATCATGCGGCTGCTCGAAGATGTCTTTTTCTCGTTCACGATGGGGGGCGAGACCCTGTCGCTTGCGGCGGCCAAAGCGGTGCTCGACAAACTGCCGCGCGAGAACGTCGTGGACCATCTGCGGATCCAGGGCGAAAAAGTGATGACGGGTGTCGCGACGCTGATCGAGCGCCATGGTGTCGGCGATTTCCTGTCCGTCTCCGGACATCCGGCCTGGTCGTTCCTGAATATGCAGGCCGCCGGTGAATACACCGTATGGCAGGTCCGGACTCTGTTCCTTCAGGAAATATTTGCGCGCGGTGTTTTGAGCCTTGGCTCGCACAATATGAGCTTCGCGCATTCCAACGACGACATCGTGCAGCTGCTCGATACCTATAACGATGTCTTCCCGGTCTTGCGCGACGCCATCGCCGGTGGAACGCTTGAAGCGCAGTTGCGCTGCGACACGCTGCAACCGTTGTTCAAGGTGCGCTAAGCCGGCATGACAAACCTTCCGGACCTTCCCTTTCTGCCCTATGGCCGTCACGCGATTGACGATGATGACATCGAAGCCGTCACGCGCGTACTGCGCTCAGATTTCCTGACCACCGGCCCGGCGGTTGCCGAATTCGAGGAGACATTCGCACGCGAAACAGGCGCCGCGCATGCCGTCGCCTGCGCCAATGGCACTGCGGCCCTCCACCTGGCGGCGCTCGCGCTGGAATTGGGTCCTGG
>JABJCS010000063.1 GCA_018665505.1 Alphaproteobacteria bacterium | reverse complement strand
TTCCAATAGCCACCATGAATGTAGACGACCAAGGGCCTGGGAATGTCATCCCCAACAGGTTGGTAGAGATCGAGCGCCAATTTTCGAGTGCCGGCCGTCTTATAGACGAGATCGGTACGCCGTCGCACACGCGCCGGCACGGGGGCCGCGTTGTCGAACATCAGCGGCGCTTGGCCCGTTGCCGCCGCCATCAGGAAAGCGCCATATATCTGCCACGGCTCATAGTCCGGCGGGCTCTCCAGGGCATAGATTGCGTGGGTATCAAGCTGGGCCATCGGATGTCGCTTAAGCCGCCGCCACCTCCGCCGGGCGGCTGTAGACGTCCTTTGCCGTCAGTTTGCCGTCGCGAAAGGTGTAGCGCTCGACGCCGACTTTGGCGAAGGCCTCCCCGGTTGCGACCTCGGTGCCCGTCATCCGATAGGTCATGAACGTCTCTTCAGGAGCGTGGTGAAATACCACGTCATCGAAGCGGACGCCCTCGTACCTGCCGCGGCGTTGCTCGAAGAAACCCGCTATTTTCTCACGACTGTCGAGCACATGCACAATGTCGTCGTCCTGGACGGTCCAGGTGAAGTCGGGCGTCACCGCTTCGTACATGAGGTCGAGGTCTTGCTTGAAAAAGGCGCGCCCGAAGGTCTTAAAAATCGCGTCGCGCTGCTCGCTGCTCGGTGCCATGATCGCTCTCCCGCGTTCGCCGTGATTGCCGTCTCACAAATTAGCCTCGCGTCGCGCCGGGGCAATAACAGCTTGATACCCCCGTTCAATCAAGGGGGTTTACATCAACTAGGCCTTCCTCAATCGCTTTGATTTGAAGCGCCATATACTTTGAGTAAATACGGGCCTGGGTCAGGCTACCGGCGATGAACCACACGCCGTCCTGGGGCGTGCGCTTATACATATTGGCGAGTTCGCCTTCCTCGTCTTGGCCCCAAATTTGGCCGATCCGCTCCGCCATCTCCTCGCCGAGCGCGCGGCGCACCAATTCGCCCTGGGGATAGTACCCCGTCGCCAGCACGATCACGTCCGCCGGGACGATACTGCCATCCTTTAGCAGCGCGCCCTCTGCACAGAAACGCTCGATATTGTCATTCTGCAGCAGGTCGATCTCGCCTTTAATCATCAGCTCGGAGCTGCCCGCATCCAGGTTGTATCCGCCACCACGGCGGCGGTATTTCATCTGGTGGCCCGTGCGATCCTCGCCGACATCAAACTCGAACCCGATGCCCTCGAGCCCGTCGATCATTTCCTTGTCCAGCTCCATCATGCGCTTGACCGCCGCTTGGTAACCCTTGATCAGTAGCGGGGGTGTGACGGCGGAGGCGAGCAGGTCGCAGTCCTCGACCGAGGGATTTTCATCGTAGAGCGCGTAGTTCAGTTTCGCCGACGGCTCAATCGAGACCACCGTGCTGGAGCCGCGCTGCACCAGGGTCGTGTGACAATTGAAGCTGTGCAGGTCGAGCGCGATATCGTTACCACTCGAACCCGTGCCGATGATGATGGCCTTCTTGCCCGCGTAGGGCGCGCCGCTGTCAAAGCCTTCCGAGTGGACGACGTCGCCCCGGAACGTATCGAGGCCCGGGATGTCCGGTTTTAGCGGATAACTGCTCACTCCATTGGCGAACACAATGTGGCGAGGCCGCAGAGTGCGCTCGCTGCCGTCCGCTGTCTTCAGCGTGGCGATCCAGCATTTTGTCTCTGCATCCCAGTCGCCTTTGGTGAACTCCGTATTGGTCCAGTGGTTGATCTCCATGACCTGCGCGTAGAATTCGAACCACAGCCCCAACATGTCTTTGGGAATGTAATTCGGCCATGTCGGCGGAAACGGCATATAGGGCAAGTTGTTGACGTGGATGGAATTGTGCAGCGCCAAGGAGTGGTAACGCTCACGCCAGCTATCGCCGATGCGGGGCCACTTTTCGACCACCAACGTGTCGACACCAATCTGATTGAGGCGCGCCGCGATCGACAGGCCCGCCTGGGCCCCGCCGACCACCAGCACAGTCGGGTCCTTGTCTTCATAGAGCACGGCCTTGCGGCGCGCATCTTCCCAATTATCGCCGCCGAAATTGCGCGAATACGCGGCACCGGAAGGGCGGTTCTTACCGATGGTCTCCTCGAAGCCCCGGAGTTCCTGCAGCGATGTGGAAATGACCCAGGCCTTATATTGCCCCCCATTTTGCGCGTTCGAATCCGCGACCAGGCGCAACACACCGTCGCCACGCCCGACCTTTGTCTCGAAATCGAAAATGGCTTCGATGCAGTCGCGGCCGAGGCGATTCACGAGGCGCGGCGGTGTGCGATCGGGGCTAACCCTGAACCCATACGCGCCCACGACCGCTTGCCGCGCGGTGAGAACCTCAGCGATTTCCGGGGCACCCACCCGCGGTGTCAGATGCCAGGTGAAGGCCAGTAAATCGCGCCAATTCCCGTCCTCCTCGATTAGGGAGGCCACGCGTTGCGGGTCGCCCGTCGACAGGGCCCGCTCAAAGTCGCCCAACCACCCGTTGACGAGGCTTACCAAATTGGCGTCCTCGGCCCCATC
>JABJCS010000591.1 GCA_018665505.1 Alphaproteobacteria bacterium | reverse complement strand
CGGGCAACGTCATCAATATGGACGTCGCCAAGCTTAATTACTTTTGGCACACGGATAAGTCCTATCATGCGGTGCCGTCCTTTGTGACGATCCTGCACGCCCTGGCGGTGCCGCCCGAGGGAGGCGACACGCAGTTCTCGAATGCGCGAATGGCTTATGCGGCCCTGTCACCAGCGATGAAGGCACGCCTGGAAGGGCTCATGACGGTACACGATTGGGTCGCGAGCCGACTTAATTCCGGCACCTCACCCGCGACCGAGGAGCAGAAGCAGGCGCGCCCGCCGGTCTCCCATCCTCTGGTGCGCACCCATCCTGAGACGGGCGAGAAGTCGCTCTATCTCGGCGTGCATGTTTCCCATATTGAAGGTATGGAGCGGGCGGAGAGTACGGCGTTGCTAGCTGAGCTGACCCGGCATATTGGCGAGGAGCGTTTCCCCTATACCCACCGCTGGCGGGTCGGCGACGTGGTCATGTGGGACAATCGCTGTCTGCACCACCGGGCACTCGACAATTACGACATCGCGGCTTATCCGCGTGAGTTAAACCGCACGGTTGTCGTGGGCACGCGGCCAGTGTAGCAACGTGAGCGGGATCGAGCTGTTGCTTTCAACCGCATATTCCTAGAGAAGTTCAGGAGCTATTTCTAAATTCCTGCGTTGAGGCCCGAATAGCCCTTCGCCTCAATTAAATGCCGCGATCCCCGTCATCGCCCGTCCGAGAATGAGCGTGTGGATGTCGTGGGTGCCTTCCAGCGTGTTGATCACTTCCATGTTCACCATGTGGCGGATCACGTGGTATTCGTCGGACACGCCATTGGCGCCGTGCATGTCGCGGCAGAGCCGGGCGATGTCGAGCGCTTTGCCGGTCGAGTTGCGCTTCACCAGGGAGATCATCTCCGGTGTGACGCGGTTCTCGTCGCGCATGCGAGAGATGCGCAGGCAGGATTGTAGACCCAAGGCGATTTCGGTCTGCATTTCCACCAGCTTTTTCTGGATCAATTGGTTGGCGGCGAGTGGGCGGCCGAACTGGATGCGGTCGATAACGTAGTCGCGGGTCTTCACCCAGCAATCTTCCGCGGCACCCATGCCGCCCCAGCAGATGCCGAAGCGGGCGTTCGAGAGCGCCGAGAGCGGACCCCGCATGGATTTGACGCCAGGGAGTTTGTTCTCGTCCGGACAGAACACCTCGTCCATATGGATGAAGCCGGTGGAGGAGGCGCGCACCGCCATCTTGCCCTCAATCTTGGGCATGTCGAGCCCTTCGGCACCCCGCTCCAGCAGATAGCCGCCGACTTCGCCTTCTTCGTTCTTGGCCCAGACCAAGGCCACCTGCGCCAAGGGCGAGTTGGTGATCCATTGCTTGGTGCCGGTGAGCCTATAGCCGCCGTCGACCTTCTTGGCGCGGGTTTGCATGCCCGCTGCGTCGGAGCCGTGGCTCGGCTCGGTCAGGCCCATGCAGCCGATGATTTCGCCGTCGCGCATGGGGGGGAGGTAGCGCTCTTTCTGCTCGTCCGAGCCGTACATGTGAATGGGCGCCATGACGAGGCCCGTCTGCACGCCCATGGCGGAGCGGAAACAAGTGTCGACGCGTTCCATCTCACGCGCGATCAGGCCGTAAGAGACATTTGAGATACCGGCGCAGCCGTAGTCCGGGAGGGTCGCACCGAGGAAGCCCAGCTTGCCGAATTCCTTCATGATCTCGGGATCGAAGAATTCGCGTCGGTTCCAATCGACGATCAGGGGGGCCAGCTCGCCTTGCGCGAAGTCGCGGGCGGCGTCGCGGATTTGCCGCTCCTCTTCCGAGAGCTGGTCCTCCAGCATGAGCGGGTCTTCCCAAACGAATTCGGCCATGTCTTCTCACTCCAGATCGTAAAAATAAAGAAAGCAGTGCCGTCGTCCTTCGACAGGCTCAGGATGACGACACTGCTTAACTATAATTCTACGCCACCCCGAGCTTGTCGAAGGGCGACGTTGTCGTTTATCAGCCGTCCACGCGCTCCAGGACGACGGCGGTGCCTTGACCGACGCCGACGCAGAGAGTGGCCAGCGCGTATTTGCCCTGTACCTTTTCCAACTGGCGCGCGGCCGTCAGGAAGATGCGAGGACCGGACGCACCCAATGGGTGGCCAAGTGCGATGGCGCCGCCGTTTTGGTTGACGCGGCTATCCGTGCCCTCTTGGCCGAGGCCTTTGAGGCAGGAAAGAACCTGCGCGGCGAAGGCCTCGTTGATCTCGATCACATCCATGTCGTCCATGGTGAGACCGGCGCGCTCCAGTGCCTTTTGCGAGGCCGGGACCGGACCGATGCCCATGATCCGGGGCGGCACACCGGCAGAGGCTGATGCGATGATCTTCGCCATCGGCTTGAGGCCGGCTTTCTCGCCCGCTTCGCGGCTGCCGATATAGAGAGCGACCGCGCCGTCGTTGACGCCGGAGGCGTTGCCCGCCGTGGTCACGCCATCGGGATTGAGGGCGCGGAGCTTGGCGAGCATTTCCATCGTGCTGCCGGCGCGCGGATGCTCGTCTTCGTCGACGGTGATGTCAGGTTGCTTGCGCCCACCCGGCACGGTGATTGGTGTGATCTCGCCGTCAAAGAAACCTGCCTCTTTACCGGCCTGATATTTCTCTTGGCTGGCCAGCGCGAAGACGTCGGATTCTTCCCGAGTGATCTGGTAGTCCTGCGCTAGGTTGTCGGCGGTCTGCGGCATCGCCCAGTCGCCGTACTCATCCTTGATCTTCTTGTTCGGGAAGCGCGAACCGATGGTCGAGTCATAGACATCGAAGCTGCGGGCGAATGGGGTTTCGTTCTTGCCGACGACAAACGGCGCGCGGCTCATGCTTTCCACACCACCGGCGATGAAAAGGTCGCCTTCACCGACGGTCACCGCGTGCGCGGCGGAGACGATAGCGGAGAGGCCACTGGCACAGTTGCGTTGCAGGACTTGGCCGGGAACCGTCTCCGGCAGGCCGCCGGCGAGCAGCGCGTGGCGCGCGACGCAGCGGGCATCTTCACCGCCCTGGTTGCCGCAACCGATGATGACATCATCGATGTCTTCGGCCTTGAACGGGCCCTCGTCGACCACCGCTTTGAGGACGCTGCCGAGCAGGTCGTCCGGGCGGACACCCGAAAGCGCGCCGCCATAGCGGCCGAAAGGGGAGCGTTTACCGAGATAGAGATAAGCGTCGAGCATTTTTCTGTTTCCCTGCGATTTGGATATAGACTTGATTTGAACTCAAATTTCCTTGTCGAACAACGAGAGCCCCAATTCCGCACGGCGGCGTAGCCATGGGCTTGGCCGGTAGCGCGGGTCGCCGTAGAGGCGCTGGCAGGCTTCGAGAATTCGCAACACGTTCTTGGGACCAATCTGGTTCCCGAAAGTCAGCGGTCCATTGGGGTAATTCAACCCCAGTACGACCGCCTTGTCGATATCTTCCGGCCCGGCTGTGCCCAATTGAGCGATCTGGCAGCCGATGTTGCAGATGGTAGAGATGATACGCTGGCAGACGAAGCCGGGGCAGTCGCGGATCACGCTGGTTTTCACACTGTCGCCGGTCAGCAGGCCATGTGCCGCGTCGCGGAAGTCCGCTTTGGTCGCTGGATTGGTCATGATCGTGCGCCGGGTCGCGAGGCCGACCAGTGTGTCGACGCCGAGAGTGCGCGTCGGGTCGAGGCCTTGCGTGACCGCAGTGGTCGTCACATCGTCGCCGATCGGCGTCACAAGGATCAGCGCGTCGCCGCTAGGGCTCTCGCCGGTTTCCAAATTGCCGCCGATCTTGGAGACGATTTCAGTGAGTGCCTTGTGTCCGTCTTCCTCCGCCTTCGATATCCAGACCGGGCGGCCGTCGTAACTTGGATAATCGGCCTCCCTCGGGAAATCCTGCTTACCGCTGGAA
The DNA here is from genome assembly GCA_018665505.1 of Alphaproteobacteria bacterium. The sequence goes on along the minus strand of JABJCS010000591.1, from coordinate 1,908 downwards.
TAATCGTAAAAGCCCTGACCCGATTTGCGACCGAGCATGCCTGCTTCCATGCGGGCGCGGAGCATGACATTCGGGCGGAACCTGGGTTCTTCATAGAATTGCCGATAGATCAGTTCCGTCGCCGGGTGAGTCACGTCGAGGCCGGTCAGATCCAACAGGGTGAACGGCCCCATGCGGAAGCCGGCCCCTTCGGAGAGAATACGGTCGAGGTCCGGAATACCCGCGACTTGCTCTGAATAGATATGCGCCGCTTCGATGTTGTAGCCGCGCCCAACCTGGTTCACGAGGAAGCCCGGCGCATCGCTACAGCGAACCGGCTCGCGGGTCATACGGCGACCGAGCTCCATCAACGTGTCGCCGACCGCGCTATCGGTGCGTACACCGTCAATGACTTCGACCAGACGCATCAGCGGAACCGGGTTGAAGAAGTGCATGCCGACGAAGCGTTCCGGATTTTTCAGCGGCGAGGCAAGCGTTGTGATCGAGAGCGAGGAGGTGTTGGTCGCGATGATTGCTTCCACCGCCATGATGCCTTCGAGATCAGCATAGATGCTGTTCTTGATTTCGGGGTTCTCAGTTGCGGCTTCGATGACGATCTGGCAATCGGCGAAACCTTGCGTCGTCTCTATAGTTGAGACGCGGTCGCTGGCGCTTGCCGCGTCCGCTTCGCTCATCTGACCCTTCTCGGCAGCACGGCCCAGCATTTTGCCGACGAACGCTACCGCGTCCTTAGATTGCTCTTGGTTCACGTCGAAGAGTTTGACGCGCAAGCCTCCCGCGGCCGCTACCTGGACAATACCGCGCCCCATCGCGCCGGCGCCGATTACGCCTAGAGTGAAATCGTCGCTGTCGAGATTGATGGCCATTCGTCTTCGGCTCCCTTGATCGCTAATAAATATTGCATCTGTGAAGCGGTTTGGTGCCGCTTCGTCTCGCACCTACCGGGGCGGCCCCGGCGCTACGAGCGTGTGGCGGTTTAAGCCATAAAAGTATCGCCAAGTAAACTGTCGTTGGCGGTCGTCTTTTCTAGATGGTCTATGAGCTAATTGTTGGCGCAATGTGCTTTTGCAAATCTCAGACACCATAGCGGTCGTAAAATAGAATTGGGGAAGTTCACTTATCCGCTTGACGAAAATCGTCGGCTCAAGATCATCCAGAGAACAGGCAAGGCGTGCCAAAATCGAATTTTCTTACCTTCGTCGTAAGTTCGCCCGGCATAACTAATGGGCACTTCGTAGAGCCGATCACCACGGCGCGCCGCATTGCAGAGAATTTCGGCGTGTTGTTCCCAGCCATCGCTGCGCAGTTGCTCGGGATCGATTAGGTTGCGACGGTATAGGAGATAGCAGGAGTAGATATCCGTGAACGTTAAATTGTAGAGCATATTGAAGATCAAGGTGAGGAACTTGTTCCCGACCAAATGCCAAAAATAGTGAACTCGGACATAGGCGGGCGCCAGGAACCGGCTACCAATGACGACATCGGCATTTTGACCGTCGACTGGTGTCAGTAGCGCGCCGTATTGCGCCGGGTCGTATTCAAGGTCCGCATCTTGAAAGAGCACATAATCGCCCGTCGCCTTGCGCAAGCCGTCGCGAACGGCGGCGCCTTTTCCGCCATTTTGCTCCCGTTCAACGAAAATGTCGTGGAGATCCGGATTCTGGCGCAAAATTTCGATGCTACCGTCGGTCGACGCGTCATCCACGACAATGACTTCAAATTCCCACCCTGCAACCGGATTAGCCGCGATGCGGCGCAGTACCGTTTCGATGGTAGCTACTTCGTTGAAGGCTGGAATGATGATCGAAAGACGCATTGTAAAGACCGGAGCGATCGATTGGTGTACTGCGGCATACTCTTTTTGGTTCGGCGTGCCAATGCCCTATCGCGCCTTTTAGCGGATCAAAT
>JABJCS010000590.1 GCA_018665505.1 Alphaproteobacteria bacterium | reverse complement strand
CGACGTTACCCGCAAACACGCGACATTCTTTGCAGAGGTCACCGGCGTCGACTTACGTGATCCCGACGAAGCGTGGCGCGAGGTCGAAGCCGCATTTAACGAACACGCCATCCTGCTGTTCCGGGACCAGACCCTCAGCGACGAGCAACACATCGCATTCAGCGAGCGGTTCGGCCCCGTCATCACCGCCACCAACTATCACTGGAAGACAGAGAAGCGCCGCGTCCACGCGCAAATGGCCGACATCTCGAATATCGGCGATAACGGAAACATCCTGCCGCCGGATGACGAGCGCCGCATGCACAGCCGGGCGAATAGTCTTTGGCATACGGACAACACCTTCAAGATTGTCCCGTCCCGGTGCTCGCTTCTGCTGGCACGCGAGATCCCCGAGGTAGGAGGCGACACGGAATTCGCCGATATGCGCGCCGCCTACGACGCTCTACCCCAAGCCAAGAAGGACGAAATAGAGGACCTGGTGGCCGAGCACAGTATATTTCATTCCCGCTCCCTCTTGGGCTATGACGGCTTTACCGACGGCGCTAAGGCCGAACTACCACCGGTCCCCCAAGTCCTGGTCCGCTACAATCCCGAGACGGGTCGCAGGGCGCTCTATATTGCCTCCCACGCATCTCACATCGTGGGCTGGCCGGTTGAAAAGGGTCGCGCCCTGCTCGACGACCTCATGGCGCACGCAACACAATCCGAGTTCGTCCATCGCCACGAATGGCGCACCGGCGACCTCATCCTTTGGGACAATCGCTGTACCATGCATCGCGCCACTGAATACGACGACCTAAACGCGCGGCGCGACCTACAGCGCACCACGGTCTCGGACGAGATTAATTCCGTCGAGCGGCGGGAGATGGAGCGAGGAAACGCAGCTTGATCCCTTTGCTCCACGCGCCAGTCTTAGTACGGACATGATTACACTTGGAATCGACGTTGGCGGAACTTTCACCGATTTGGTGATGCGGGATTCGCGCACTGGCGAGATGCGGTCGTTGAAGACGCCGACGACTCCGCCTCACTTCGCCGATGGCGTCCTCACCGCTATCCGCCTGACCAACACAGCACCCGGCGATATTACCGATATCGCGCACGGCATGACTGTCGCGACCAATACCGCGTTGGAGATGAACGGCGCGAAACTGGGTGTCATCACCACGCGGGGGTTCCGCGATGTGCTGGTGGTGGGCCGCGGCAACAGAACGATCCTCTACGACATTAAGGCGGTACGCCCGCCGCCATTGGTGCCGCGCCAACGCGTACTTGAAGTCGACGAGCGCATGACCGGTACGGGTGACGTTCATTTGGCGCTCGACGAAGATCAGGTCGCGGCTGCATGTAAGCGCCTGACCGAGATGGGTGTCGAAGCCGTTGCGGTGTGTTTCCTTCACTCCTATGCCAATTCAGACCATGAGAACCGCGCGGCGGAAATCGTGCGGCGCGAGATGCCGGGTATCGCGGTCTCCGTCTCTTCGGAAATCCTGCCAGAGTACCGTGAGTTCGAGCGCTTCTCGACGACTGCGCTCAACGCCTATGTGGGGCCGAAAGTTTCACAGTATCTCGACCTCTTAGCATCGGGCCTCACCGACGGTGGCATCAACGCACCGCTGCGGATCATGGGCTCCAATGGAGGGACTTGGAGTGCCGCCGCTATGGCGCATGAACCCGTCAACGCCATGCTGTCGGGACCGGCAGGCGGCGTGACGGCATCCATCGGCATCGCACGACTGCTCGAAATTCCCAACATCATTACTTACGACATGGGCGGCACCAGCACCGACGCCTGTCTCATTCGGAATTACGAATATGGCATGACCACTGAAGGCCATGTCGGCATGTGGCCGAACCGCGCGCCGCAGATCGAAATTAAAACCGTCGGCGCGGGCGGCGGTTCCATCGCTTATCTCGCCCCTGGAAAGTTCCTGAATGTGGGACCGCGCTCTTCGGGCGCCATTCCCGGCCCTGCCTGTTACGGACGGGGCGGCACGGAGCCCACTGTCACCGATGCGAATGTGGTACTGGGGCGGTTCCGCCCAGACCTGGCGCTCGGCGGTGAAATCGAATTGGACCAAGATGCGGCGCGCACGGCGGTCGCGGCGCTTGGCGAGGAATTGGGCCTAACGCCGGAGCGAACTGCGGAAGGAATCGTGCGCCTCGCGGTGGCGCGGATGACCGCGACCGTGAAGGAAATTTCCGTCATGCGAGGCCTCGATCCGCGCGACTTCACCCTCTTCGCTTATGGCGGTGCCGGCCCCTTGCATGCGGCGGCTATCGCCGAGGAACTTGGCATTACCGAGATCGTCATTCCGCCGATGCCGGGTGCATTTTCCGCCTATGGTTTGCTGACGGCGGACACCCGCTACGACGTCACCCGCACGCGGTTGACGCGCCTCGAAGAGACAACTCTAGAAGAGCTACAGGCTTTTCTGGACCCGCTTCGCGAGGAAGCCCGCGAGCGCTTGCGCCGCGATGGGTTTGGCGACGACGATATTCGTCTACAGGTATTCCTCGATATGCGGTTTGTCGGCCAAGCTTTCGAGTTGACCACACCGATGCCGGAATCCCCCAGCAACCTTGACGATCTCGCCTCTGCGTTCCAAGCGGTCTACGAAGAGCGATATGCGGAAAATGATACGGCCCCAACGGAGATTGTCTCCTTCCGGGTCGTCGGATTGGGTAAGGCGCCCTCGGTCGAATTGCCGCAGCATACGGGCGATGCCTCTACCGACATCGAGACACGCTCGGTTTCCTTTGATAGCACCTTCGTGGAGACTGCGATCCATCGCCGCGAGGCTTTGCCGGTCGACACGGCGATGCCCGGCCCGGCCATCATCGAGGAGGACGGTGCGACCACGGTCGTGCCGCCCGGCTTCAACGCCACTTTGGACCGTTTCGGCATTCTAACTTTGCGGAGGGTCGACAATGTCTGACATCGATCCGATCACCCTCGAGGTCGTCACCGAAGGCTTGATCTCGGTCGTGCGGGAAATGCGCGCGACGGTGTTCCGCACCGCCCGCTCGGTCGCCATCTATGAAGCACGCGATTTCTCCTGTGGATTATTCGACGCCAAGGGGCAGGTGGTCGCGCAGTCGGAGGATATTGGCTCCCATGTGGTGCCGCTCCCCTGGTCGGTCGAAAGCGCGCTCGACGACCTCGGTGACGATTTATCTCCGGGCGATATCATCCTGATGAACGACCCCTATCGAGGCGGCACGCATCTGAACGACGTCACGATCATCTATCCAGTCTTCGAGGACGGCGAGCTGGTATTCTTCCCCGCCGTGCGCGAGCACTGGGCCGATGTCGGCGGTGCGGTGCCGGGCTCCATGTCAGGAACGGCGACCGAAATCTACCAAGAAGGCATGCGCATTCCGCCGGTAAAAATCGTCGAGAAGGGCGAGATCAACAAACCACTGATGGAAGTGTTGCTCTCGAACATGCGGGTGAGGGAAGAACGTCTCGGTGATTTCAACTCAAGCCTTGCCGCATGCCGCACCGCCGAACGTCGCCTTACTGAGCTGACGTCGCGCTACTCCATGCAAGTGCTGCTCGATTGTGTCGAGTTGAACCTTCAGCGTTCCGAAGTTCGAATGCGCGAAAACATCAAGGCGCTGCCGGACGGACAATATTACTACGAAGATTATCTCGAGACCTTCGGGCCCGACGGCTTCGAGCCGTTGTTACTACCGCTGAACCTGACGATTTCCGGCGATGAGATGACCGCCGATTTCACAGGTGCCTCGCCGCAGGTCCCTGCTCCCGTCAACTCGACGCTCGCAGTCACTGCCGCATCGGTCTATATCGCGCTGAAGTCGACACTTGATCCCGCGCACGCACTTAATCACGGCTCTTTTCGGCCCGTCACGGTCGTGGCTCCTGAGAAGACCATCGTCAATGTCGGCCACCCAGCGCCCGCAGGCTCACACGGCGAGATCCGCAAGCGGGTCATCGCAACAATGTTGGGCGCCCTCTCAAGGGCCTGCCCGGAACTGGTCTCCGCGGATATCCACCGCACTTCCTTCCATAATTTGATCGGCGGCATCGATCCCGCAACCGGGTCCGAATACGTGCATTATGAATGGGCCTGCGGCGGCAATGGCGGATTTATGGAAGCCGACGGGCCGAGCGCCATGGCGGCGATCGATTGGGGCGACCTAACCACGGTGCAGCCAACGGAAGTGTTGGAGAACCGTTTCCCTCTTCATATCGAATGGACACAATTGGGTCTGGATTCGGGCGGACCAGGACGGCATCGTGGTGGCCTCGGCATGCGCCGGGCATTGCGGCTCACACGGGGCACAGCGGCGTATTCGTTGTTATCGGATGGTGCCATCATGCCGCCCTTCGGCATCCATGGCGGCGAGACCGGCGCGCCCGTCGATAGTTACGTCATCAAAGCGGACGGCAGCGAGCATCACTTCAGTTCTCCCGG
>JABJCS010000589.1 GCA_018665505.1 Alphaproteobacteria bacterium | reverse complement strand
TATTCTTAAAGGAGTGCGAGTGGCGTTTTAACAACAGTGACCCATCAGCCCAATTATCGCAGCTAAGGCAATGGGTTAGAACAAATATGGGCTAGTTATCTGGGACAGCCCCAATTTTTTTACGATTCGATTAACCGGTCGTTAACCAAATCGGAGATAGTGTGTCACCACGGCAAGTTTCGGAGGGGAATTCCGATCCATTGCGAATTGACGGTGATAGAGAAGACGATGCAGAAGGGAAAGCAACTGATGGAAGGTTACGACATTCCGACATCGCAGGAAGTGGCGGATTACAATCACTTCTGCGCCGATCGTTTTCCGTCGTTCTCTCAGCTCGAGCTCGTCGATGAGCCCGATGCCCCGCCCTCGATGGCGCTCTATGTTCTTGCCGGACGCCGGATGGACGTCTGATCTATTTGCCTCCAACGTCTTAATCTGAAGTGAAGGACTATCTGTTTAGCCAATGGTCCCGGCTTGTGGGCGATCTATGTGTAATGGAGCTTTGCCCCTTACCTGACGAGAAGATCCGAACATGTCGAACGAACCAAATGTGGACTTTGAAACGCTCCACGAAATTGTCCAGCGCGCGAAACTGAACCTGTCCCGGCATCTATGGGATTACCTCGTGGGCGGGACCGAGACCGAGATGACCCTGAAGCGGAACCGGCATGCGCTGGATTGCTGGGGCTTTCGGCCACGGGTTCTGAATGATGTTTCCAAGGTTGATTGTTCAACCGAGTTATTGGGCCGCAAGCTGCGCCTTCCCATTATCCTGGCGCCGATTGGCTCGCTCGAATCCTTTCATCCGGGCGGTGGCGTCAGCTCCAGCCAAGCGGCGGCGGAATTCGGCGTCTGCCACATGCTCAGTTCCGTCTCGGGACCGGGCCTCGAGGAAGTCGCCAAATGCGCCGACAACATGAAAATCTTCCAACTCTATGTCCGGGGCGGCGATGACTTCGTCGACGAGATGGCGCAGCGCGCTATCGATGCGGGCTATGACGCTTTCGCGATCACCGTCGACACCGCGCATTACAGCCGCCGGGAGCGCGATATCGCCAAACGGTTCGAGAAGTCCTGGGCGCGGCGGAACAGCGCCAATTGGAACTACCAAGCGACGTTCGACTGGAAATGTTTGGAGCGCTTCAAGTCAAAGCACGACATTCCGCTTTTCATCAAAGGCATCGCCACGCCGCAAGACGCGGTGAAATGCGTCGAGCTCGGAGTCGAGGGCGTCTACGTCTCGAACCACGGCGGCCGTCAACTGGATCATGGCCTCGGTTCTTGCGCCGTCCTGCCGGAGATCGTTGACGCCATCGATAAAAAATCGCTCGTCGTGGTCGATGGCAGTATCTGCCGCGGTACCGATGTGGTGAAAGCCATAGCTCTTGGCGCTGATGCGGTCGGGATGGGCCGGATGCAGGGCTTCGGACTCGCTGCCGCCGGGCCCGCCGGTGTCGTGCGAATGCTGGAGATATTGGAGGACGAAGTCAGCAAGGTGTTGGGCCTCTTGGGCGTCAACAGCCTGGCGGAAGTCGACCGCAGCTACCTGGCTCCGGCTCCGGCATTGTCCGACCCGCACGCGCTAAGTGGATTCCCGCTCCTCGATATCGACGCCAATCCTTACTAAGAAAACGCGCCGCACGTCATGACGCTTTCCGACGAGAATCAGTTGGAGGGCCCATGGCGCTTGCGGATCGTTATGCTGATGGGCGCGCATGTGGTGGGCACGATAAATGTTGTGTCTGTTCTGGCTATGGCACCGGTGATCCAGCGGGAGCTTGATCTCAGCGCGACCGAAGTCGGCCTTGTTATGACAGCCTATTATTGCGGCCAGGCGATTTGGTCTCTACCGGCGGGGGCGTTTGTCGACCGCATTGGGGTGGGGCGTAGTCTCATTGGCGCCATGATTGGGATTGCGCTAGGCACGATAGTGGTTGCGACCGCACCCAATTTAACTTTCATTTTGTTCGGCATGTTGTTGATGGGCAGTGGTTATTCCTTCACGAATCCCTCGACGGCGAAGGGTGTGTACGACTGGTTTCCGCAGCACCGCCGCGCGACAGCGATGGGCGCGAAACAGACGGGCGTGCCCCTCGGTGGTGTGATTGCAGCCGGCTTTGGCGCACTCGCGGCCACCATCGACTGGCGCGTGATCTTGGGGGGTGTCGTTATAATAACGCTGATTTTCGGCATTGCTTGTATGACATTGACCGAACCACAAAAAGAACAGCCTGAAGTCCGAACCAGTCCTTTCGCGGGATTACGTGAATTGTTCGGCGATATGAATTACGGGCGCTTCGTGCTCTCGAATCTGCTCTACAATTTTGGGCAAGGAAATTTCTTCGCCTTCCTCACTTTGTTCATCCGTGATGCGGCGATGGCCAGTCAGGAATTCGCCAGTCTCTGTCTAGGTGTGGCGCAGGCTGCGAGCGCCGCCGCCCGTTTCGGATGGGGTGTCGTCAGCGATATGTTGATGGGCGGTAGGCGAAAGGGCCTCGTCGTTGGGATCGGCATTGTTTCGGCAATGTTGTTGGCGATGATGCCGCTGATGTCGGAAGATTGGCCGGTTTTCGCGATTCTATTGATCGTCTCCGGCCTCGGCATTACGGTCGCGAGTTATGCGGGGCTCATGCAAACCATGTCGGTCGAAGCTGTGGCGCCGCGTCTCACCGGCTCTGCCGTCGGATATAACGGCATCTGCACCCATCTTGGTGGGATTATTGGCCCACCTGCCTTTGGCGCGATTGTCGATGCGACCGGGAGTTACGGTGGCGGATGGTTGTTGACCGGCGCGGTGGTTGCTGTCGGCGTTTTCGTCGTCGGTTTCGGATTTAAAGGGGGCGACCGGTAGTAGGACGCCCCCATTTAATATGGCCTAAACAACCGGGCAAAGGCCGCCGTCGACATTAATGGCGGTGCCGGTGATGTAGCCGCCGTGATCAGACGCCAAAAGGCAGGCAATCGCGGCGTACTCTTCCGCCTTGCCGACCCGGCCCATGGGTAAACCCTTGCCGAAATCGGCAAGCCATTCATCAAAGCCCTTATTGTCGCCTGCATTCTTGTGGCGTTGCACCCATTGGTCGCTCTCGATGCGGCCGACCATCAAACCGTTGACGAGGATATTGTCGGGTGCGTATTCGCATGCCATTGCCTTGGTCAACGACATCCCGGCGGCGCGGCTGATCGCGGTCGGGCCGCCTTCCGCCGGTGTTGCCTTGGCCCCGGTGTTGAGCGAGTTGATGATCCGGCCCCATTTCTGCGCCTTCATGTGCGGAATGCAGAGGCGGCTGAAGCGGATGTTGGAGAATAATTTCAGCGTGATGTCATGTTCCCAATCCTCATCGCTCAAATCCATGAAGGGAGAGCGTTTCGAGGTGCCGACATTGTTGACCAAGATATCAATGGGGCCGAGGTCGGCGACAGCGGCTGCGTGAGCGGCTTCGATTTCCGATTTCTCCAGCACATTGCAGGAATAAGCGCCGACCGTGCCGCCGGTCGCGTCCTCGATTTCCTTTTTGGTCTCGTCCAGCACGTCCTGACGGCGGGCGACGATAGCAACTTTTGCGCCGGATTCGGCGAACATCATCGCCATGGCTTTGCCGAGGCCGAGACTGCCGCCGGTGATCAGGGCGGTACGACCGTCCAAACGAACTTCCATGTTATTTCTCCTGGTTAGGGACTGCCGGGACAACTGCGGCGCCCTTTGATTGATCTGCTAGGAACTTTGCCCGGAACCGGCATCGATCAAGTCGTAAAATACCGCCGGAGAGGGCTATTTTTTGAGAACAGAGAGGGCTTCGTTCAATTGCGTCATGCGGTCGTGATGGCCGAAGCCGCTATCTGGATGATGTACCGTCGCCAGCATTCGATACCGGGATCGGATCTCTTTTTGATCTGGGCGCGTTTCGGGGGGGAAACCCAAGACATGGAGTGCCTCGGCGGAGGTTCGCACACCATTCGTCAGCGGTTCGAAGGCGAGTGCCATGACCGCGCCTTTGAGGCGGTCGATCTCGCCTTCCGCTTTTCGTAAACGGTCGCCCAGTTTCGGCTTTTTGCCTTCCTCGAGGGTCAGCGCGACGCCGCCCTGCTCCATCGCCAAGGCCATGCCAAGCGCGCGGCGAATCTCCGGTATCTTGAACCCGGCAGGAAGGCGGACTTGAAGGCGCGGTTTGCGCCGCCACGGTTTGTTGGCGCTTGGCCCGGATTTGAGCACCACCTGTTCCCGGTCATCCGGTGTCGGTTCGCCCGGGTCGGGATATTTCGCGACCACGTCACGCGGTACCAGCAGTAAGACCGAGCGTGCCAAATCACCGACGTTAACCTTGCGACTTTCCGCCAGCGCGGAGACCGCATCCCGGAAGGCGGACGCACAAGGGACCGCGTAGGAACGTTTCTGATTGGAGCCGGTATTTGAAGCCATCGGTGAAGGTACGTCCGCTATCTCAATATTTTGTAGGCCGTGAATACGGGCCTACGAGATGTCGGGCCGAAAGATGCCGATTAACGTCAACTCTGTCAACTGCGAGTGCAGTTGTCAGCGAAGGGTGCCGCCTGTCTGCTTCTCGACATTGGCAATGACTTTGGCGGCGACCGTGTCAATTTCTTCGTCGGTCAAAGTCTGTTCGGTCGGCTGCAGAGTGAGCCAGATGGCAACGGATTTTTTGTCCGCGCCGAGAGATTCCCCTTCATAGACGTCGAAGACGCCCGCGTCGGTGATCAAGTTTCGGTCGACCGTGCGAGCGGCGCGCAGAATTTGGTCGGCACTGACCGTGGCCTCGACTACAAACGCGAAGTCACGATGCACCGGCTGGAAGGATGATGCCTTGAGTGGCGGGCGGGCCTTGCCGCCACGCTGTTTCGGTTGCGGCACGTGATCCAGGAAGATTTCGAACCCGGCCGCTGGTCCCCGATCCCCGAGACGGCGGAGAATCTTTGGATGAATCTCACCGAACCAAGCGAGCACGGTCTTGCCGAGACGCAGGGTGCCGGAACGGCCCGGATGATACCAAGCAGGCGCATCGGCGCTGATCTGTAAATTATCGACGGGCGCGCCGATCGAAGCGAGAACCGCATAGGCATCCGCCTTCGCGTCGAAGACACCGGCTGGTGTCGGCGTGTCCTGCCAATGCCGGGGGCCAGAATTTCCGTGGCGGATACCGGCCGCTACCGCATCTTGTCCGGTCGGTGTGTCGTCGCGATAAGCCGGGCCGACTTCGAACAAGCCGATATCGGGATACCCTCGGTCGGCATTACGCTTCGTCGCCGCCAGCAGGTTCGGCAAGATAGAGGGACGCATGACGTCCAGGTCAGCGCTGATTGGATTAGCGAGGCGCATGTTGTCGGTGACGCCGCCGAACAGATCAACATCGGTTCCTGGCATGAATGACCAGGTGACCGCTTCCATCATGCCGCGTTGCGCCAGCGTACGCTTGGCGAAAGACACGCGGCGTTGCGGCACACCAATGGCCGGTGCCGGCAGCGAGGATGTGCGCTCCAGCGGGACCACCGGAATTTCATCGAAGCCTTTGACCCGCAGAACTTCCTCGACCAGGCAGTATTCGCTTTCTACATCGGCGCGCCATGAAGGCGTCGTGCCGTGAATGACGCCACTCTCGACGTTCGGATTGAAACCGAGGCGCTCGAGGATCGAGACCGCATCGTCGGTTGCGACGTCGACGCCGCCGAATGTCTTCAAGCGCTCTGGGCGCAGGGACACGGGACGTGCCCATTGCGGCATGTCGCCGGCGACGGTCAGTTCCGAGGCCTCGCCGCCGCAGAACTCCAGGATTAGGCGGGTCGCGACATGGGCGCCCCAATAAGCGGATTCGGGGTCGAGACCGCGCTCGAAACGATAACGCGCATCAGATTCGATGCTGAGCTTGCGGCCGGTCGTCGCGGTGCGAATCGGATCAAACAGCGCCACTTCGAGGAAGACGTTGGTTGTGGTCTCGATGCAGCCCGTATTTTCGCCGCCCATGATGCCGCCGATAGCATGTACGGCACCCTCGTCAGCAATGACGCTCATGCCGTCTTCGAGCGTGTATTCCTTACCGTCGAGCGCGAGGATTTTCTCGCCGTCGCGGGCGAAGCGCATGGTGAGATCGCCGGACAGCTTGTCCGCATCGAAGACGTGGAGCGGGCGGCACAGATCAAACGTGACCAGATTTGTGATGTCGACGAGTGCGGAGATGGGGCGCAAGCCGATGGCCTTCAAACGGTCCTGTACCCATTTCGGGCTCGGGCCGTTTTGCACGCCCCGGAAGTACCGGCCGACCACCATCGGGCAGGCGTCTTGGTTGTCCGCCGAAAAATCCCGTTGCCATTTAATCGGTGGCTCGAAACCGCCCGGTATCTCTTCCGCCTCGAGTGGCTTCAATGTGCCGATACCGGCCGCCGCCAGATCGCGGGCGATGCCGCGCACCCCGAAACAATCGGCTCGGTCCGGCGTAATGCCGAGTTCGATGACCGGATCGTCCAGCCCCATCACATCCGCGGCTTCGAGGCCGATGGGCGTGTCATCCGGCAGGTCGACGATCCCGTCGTGGTCTTCGGAGATGCCCATCTCACGCTCGGAGAGCAACATGCCGTTCGATTCGACGCCGCGTATCTTGGTCGGCTTGAGGTCGATCCCTGTGCCCGGGACATGCGCGCCGGAAGGGGCGAACACGCCAATCATGCCGGTACGCGCATTCGGCGCGCCGCAAACGACCTGTACTTGCTCG
>JABJCS010000588.1 GCA_018665505.1 Alphaproteobacteria bacterium | reverse complement strand
TCCAAAGGCCCATTTCGGCCTATTCTTAAAGGAGTGCGAGTGGCGTTTTAACAACAGTGACTCATCAGCCCAATTATCGAAGCTAAGGCAATGGGTTAGAACAAATATGGGCTAGTTATCTGGGACAGCCCCATCAAAAATATATCGAATACGCATCCGATATTGAGGTCTCCAGCTCGCATCTCCTTTCCATTATCAACGATGTGCTGGATTTAGCTAAGGTCGAAGCCGGACATATAAATCTTCAAATAACGGAATTCTCAGCGCGAGATACGCTTGTCGATTGCACCAAACTGGTGGGCGGTGACAAAGTTGAGGATCGGATTAAAATTCACTTGCCGGTGCCGGACTTTTCACTCCGAGCCGACCCGCAGCTTTTCAAACAAATTATGATCAATTTGATTTCAAACGCCCATAAATTTACACCGGAAGGTGGAGAGATTGTAATTTCAGCAGATACAAATGAAATTGGGGATAAGATCATAGGTATTGCGGATAGCGGAGTCGGCATCTCCGAAAGTGAAATCGACAAAGCATTGGAGCCCTTCGGACAATTGCGGACCAGCGCTCACGTTAGTCATGAAGGAACAGGCCTAGGTCTATCGATATCGAAAAAACTGATGGAACTTCACGGTGGGGAACTAGAAATCCGTAGCCTACCGAATTCCGGAACTATTGTTGAATTGCGATTTCCGCAACCGGATTGAGCGTACCCCCTACGCCGTTTGGGCCAACAGAAACACCGACAGAATAGCACAACCAATAGCGACGTATTTGCGGCCTGCGAGAGCTTCCATGCCAAGACCGACCGAAATCACCATGGCCACCGCAAAGCTCAAGTTCGCAACCGGCACCACAACGCTGGCGTCACCCAAACTAAGGGCTTTAATCAAAGCGTTAGCGACAATGAAGCTAAGGATACCTGAGACGAAAGCGTAGACGGCCTTCTTGCCGGTTATCCGCACCCGTCGCTCGCGGAGCGCTGCATAAACAAGGCCCCCGATGATCCAGCACCCAGCGGCGATGATCAGCATCCCTTCCGGTGCCGCACCTTGTTCCAGCGCATATTTCGAAGCGGCCCCATAAACCGCCCGAAAGATAGATGCTACAATGGCAAGAATGAAGAAGAGCAACGGTACCGCTACCCCTCCGTCATCATTTTCGGCACGCCGATAAAGCAGGATCACCGCAAAAACCCCGACACCGATACCCATTATCTTGAAGATGCCGACATCTTCCGAGAGGAGCACAAACGAAATCGCCACGACACCGATTGTATTCAGCCGGTAGATCATAGAGCCCAGACTCACATCGAGACCCGTCAGACTTTCGATCAGGAGAATATTGGCCATGGCGACCAGAATGCCGGTCACAAGGCCAAACAGAATGGTCTTCTCGTCGAACACCAGTTGCGTGTCGTTCACTGCTAAGTAGATTAGCTGCAGCGTGAGCCAGACGACTCCACAGCCGAAAACGTACATACCCCGTGAGCGTTCCTTCTGTGAGAAGCGTTTGAAGGCGACGTCCAGGCAGCCGGCGGCGGCTAAGCTTACCAATGCAAATGTAATGGCAGATGTCATTCGGACAGAAGCATGCCGACGTGGCGGCTCTTCCTCATAAGGTTCGTGAGAATGACGCTGGAATTATTCAGCGACCTGAGCCGCGCGCTCCATCAAATCAACCTGACGGTCCGGCACGATCGAGTTGCGGCCGAGATATTGGTAATACTCGTCGTCGCTATCGCGACAGATGCCGCGCAAGGTCCACAGCGTCTTGCCGAAGACGGTCTCGTTGAATAACCAATTCTCAACCCGAAGGCTCGCCCCGTAACCAGGCTGCGCGGTGATCGCTTCGGTGTAGTAGGCCTTCATGTCTTCATATGCGAGTTTCAGGACGCACCCCTTCAACAAGTCGTCACGAGGGGCGGGTACTTCTTGATCTTCAAGGAACGCTGCGACGAACTTCGCCGCATCCCTGATATCGAGGCCGCTCGGTCCCACAGTGGTGCGCCCGCGCGTCCGAACCGCGAGATCGTACCACGGTGCCAGACTGTCCATTTCCGAAAGAAGTGTACGCCCAAGTTCGCTCGCCGGCGCGTCCGCGTCGGGAATACGCGGCAGATCGATGGGACAGACCATGCCGGTCATCTCATCCTCGCCCACCGCATCGCTTCCCTCCGGCACGTCTTCCGGATAATCCACAAGCACAGGGCCACCCTCCCGGTCCAACAATGCCAATGCCGCCATCAACACTCGCTTTTGAAATGCAGAATCGTTCGGCACGCCAATTGGCCGACCAAGCTCGAACGGTACCCAGAGAGCCCGCGGTGGATTGGTCTTTTCCGTGTGAATCCTAATCAGGCTGATCTGTGTCGTCGCCAGCCCTTCTTCTTCGAATATAATCCCAAGCCCGCCAACGGCGCGCGTACATTTCGGTCATATGGGAACCAATAGGACGGTATCGACGCCGTCGTCCTTCATGGTCTTTGCCATTGACCGCGCGGACGCCTCAAGGTCGCTTGGATGCGCCGCGCCGGAGACCGTGAAATGAAAATTCCCGACCGAGCCGATCACCCCTTCTTCGGCCAGCTCATGCATCCGCTCAATTGGGAAGCACACGTTCAAATCCTGTTGGAAGCCGGTCCGGTCAAAATTCACCGAGACATGACTCATCACCACATCCGCCGGATCGACATCTCCCGGTATCACCCGGAAGTCCGTCGCATCCCGTTCATATATTGCATCGCCACGCATATTCAGCGCTGCGGTCGAGAGGATAGCGACGCGGCGCTCGTTCATGGGTTTCGGTGCCACGAACGGTTCGCGTCCCTCGAACCCGGAGCAATCGAGCTCGATCATCATTTTCTGTTCGCTGGACGGTATGGTTTCCAAACGAGCCATCGAAGTCGTCTCCCTACTATCAATTGACCACGGGGCTCCGCGAAGCCGAGTGGCGCTCCATATATTAATACAGAATGTAGTTCATGCGACCATTGAAGACAGAAACCATGACCGATCCTCTTTTCCAGCCGCTGACTATCCGCCACGTCACCTTTAAAAACCGTTTCATGAGCACCAGCCATGCGTGCGGATTGGAAGAAGGCGGTATGCCGAAGGAGCGCTATCAGCGCTATCACGAGGAAAAAGCCCGGGGCGGGATCGGGCTCACCATGTTCGGCGGCTCCTCGAACGTGGCACCGGATTCACCTTCCGTCTTCCAACAACTCTATGTCGGCGATGATGAGGTGATCCCCTATCTCAGCCAATTCTCAGAACGGGTACATCAGCATGGCGCAGCCATCATGTGCCAGATCACCCATCTGGGGCGGCGCGGCGAGCCGTATGCGGGCCATTGGCTGCCGACCATCGGTCCCTCCGCCATTCGGGAGACACTTCACCGCAGCTTCCCGAAGGAGATGGACGATGATGATATCGCGCGTGTGGTGAAGGCGTACGGCCAGGCCGCGCGGCGCTGCAAGGAAGGTGGGCTCGACGGAATTGAGACCCTCGGTAACTCGCATCTGATCGGCCAATTCCTCTCCCCCGCCACCAACAAACGCACCGACGCTTATGGCGGCTCTTTGGAAAATCGTTGCCGGTTTGGCCTGATGGTATTCGAGGAAATCCGCCGCCAAGCGGGAG
>JABJCS010000587.1 GCA_018665505.1 Alphaproteobacteria bacterium | reverse complement strand
GGGAAAACCGGGTTCCATAAAATTGCTTATACAGAATGGGGCTCACCGGATGCGGCGCGGACGTTAATCTGCGTTCACGGATTAACGCGCAACGGGCGCGACTTCGATGTCTTGGCCTCCGCGTTGGAGGAGAGTTACCGAATCATCTGCCCTGATATCGCGGGACATGGCCAAAGCGATTGGTTATCGATCGGCAAGCAATACTACAATCCGAACTATCTGGCCGATCTCGCAACATTATTGGCGCATGTGGGAGTGCGGGAAGTCGATTGGCTCGGCACGTCGATGGGCGGCATTCTCGGCATGTTGATGGCGTCGATCCCGGGCAATCCGATCAAGCGATTGATCATCAACGATGTGGGCCCCTTCCTACCGAAAGCGGCGCTCGAGCGCATCGCGAGCTATACGGGCACCGCGCCCGACTTTGACGATATGGCGGCATTGGAAGCTTATCTGCGTCAGACACACGCAACCTTTGGGGAGCTGACCGATGGGCAATGGAGGCACATGGCGGAGACCAGTCATCGCAAGCTTGAGGGGGGCAAGGTGGCGCTCGGCTACGATCCGGCAATCGGCGACAACTTCCGTGCCGGGCCGTTGGAGGATGCCGATATGTGGAGCTATTGGGACGCGATCCAATGTCCGTCCCTGGTGATTCGGGGCGAGAGTTCCGACTTGCTGCGCCGCGAAGATGCCGAGGAGATGACTCGCCGCGGCCCCAAGGCCGATCTGGTGGAGGTCGCGGGATGCGGCCACGCGCCGGCGCTGATGGCGGCGGATCAAATCGCGATGGTGAAAGATTGGCTGGCGGCGTGAGCCCCCACCCTAACCCTCCCCCGCACGCAGGAGAGGGAACTCTATCCAGCCACTCGGTAACATCCCCTCTCCCGCGTGCGGGGGAGGGTTAGGGTGGGGGTGATGAGCGCGATAGAAGAATCGAGAACATCACCTTCGCTTAAGGTCGAGTTCCCTGCCTTTCAAGAACGCGGCCCCTGGTTCGGCGGCGATTTACAGACACTGCGGAATTTCTTTGCGCGGCGCGGTGGCCGTGGCCCCTGCGATCTCGCGGGAGAGCGCTTGCTATTGCCCCTGGCGGATGGCGGGGGATTGGCCGCACGGCTGACACCAGGCGAGGACGGCTTGCCGCTCGCGGTTCTAATCCACGGCCTGACCGGGTGCGAGACAGCGACCAACATGGTGGTCGCGGCGCGGCATTTGAACGATCTTGGCTTTCCCGTACTTCGCTTGAACTTGCGTGGCTCCGATCCCTCGGCCGCCACGACGACCGGGCATTATCACGCGGGGCGGACGGAAGATTTGCGCGATGTCCTGGCGTCGCTGGACCCTGCAATGACCAAGTCCGGTTTGTTGCTCATAGGGTTTTCGCTTGGCGGCAATATGCTTCTGAAGTTCCTGGCCGAATTCGGCCCCGACTTTCCGATACGCGCGGCCGCCGCTGTCTCGACACCGATCGATCTCGCGGAATCCGCGGTGCGATTAATGCGGCGGCGCAACGCCGTCTATCACAATTGGCTCCTGAAGCGGATGAAGGCGCAATGGGCCGAGAGCGGATTGACTGATGATCCGGCGACGGCATTGGACGAGGCGCGCAGCCTTCTCGAATTTGACGACCGAATCGTGGCGCGGGTGAACGGCTTCGAAGGGGCAGCGGATTACTATCGACAAAACAGCGCGCAGGAATTCTTGACTGATATCACCGTGCCGACGCTCTTGATCCACGCCAGTAACGATCCTTGGATTGGACGGGAGCCGTATGAACGTTTCGATTGGTCCCGGAATGCCAATCTCGGTCTGCTGATGGCGCCCGGAGGCGGGCATGTGGGTTTTCACAGCAACCAAGGCAGGACGCCCTGGCATTGCGTTTGCGCCGGCCGATTCTTCGAGGCGGTTTGCTAGCGGTTAAGAGCCTGCCTTCAACTTCTTTGCGGCTTCCACGGCGAAATATGTCAGCACGCCATCGGCACCCGCCCGCTTGAATCCCAAAAGTGATTCCAGCACTACCTTCTCATCGAGCCAGCCGCGCTCAACCGCGCCCTTCAGCATCGCGTATTCGCCGGAGACTTGATAGACGAAGGTCGGCATGCCGAAATTGTCCTTTACCCGGCGCACGATATCGAGATACGGCATGCCCGGCTTCACCATGACCATGTCCGCGCCTTCTTGTATGTCGAGGGCGATTTCCCGCATCGCTTCGTCGGAATTGGCCGGGTCCATCTGATAGGTGCGCTTGTCACCGACCAGTGCCGCCTTTGTTCCGATGGCATCGCGGAAGGGACCGTAGAAGCCCGACGCGTATTTCGCTGAATAGGCCATGATCCGCACATCGTCGAAGCCGCTGGCGTCGAGCACCTGGCGGATCGCGCCGACCCGCCCGTCCATCATGTCGGAGGGTGAGATGGTATCGCAACCGGCCTCAGCTTGGTTGAAGGCTTGCTTAGTGAGAATATCGACGGTCTCGTCGTTGAGGATCGTCTCTCCGTCCATCACACCGTCATGGCCGTGGCTCGTATAGGGATCGAGTGCCACGTCGCAGACCACCATCATCTCCGGTAGTTGCGCTTTCACGTTGCGGATGGCGGTGCAGACG
>JABJCS010000586.1 GCA_018665505.1 Alphaproteobacteria bacterium | reverse complement strand
CGTGCCGGGCGGATTTTCCAAAATACCGCCTCGAGGCGGCCTCGACACCGAAACTGCCGGCACCGAGATACACGCGATTAAGATAGAGTGTCAGAATCTCCCGCTTCTCCAATCGCGCTTCCAGCCAAATAGCTAGCATTAGTTCCTTTAGTTTTCGGATGATGGAGCGCTCAGGTGTCAGCCACAGATTCTTCGCCAATTGCTGAGTGATCGTGCTGCCGCCTTGGACCACACGTCCCGCACGGATGTTCGCGAGCAGCGCGCGCGCGAAGCCGATCACATCCATTCCAAAATGGCGATAGAACCGCCGATCCTCGGTTGCCAACACCGCTTGTGGCAGATGGATGGGAAGCTCTTCCACCGCGACAATTTTGGCGTTACCTCCGGTCCGCGACAATGCACTGCCGTCACGGGCGAGAATGATGACCTCCGGATTGGCGGAATTGTGGAATAGATTGCTGGTGTCCGGGAGGTCGGGGGCCAGGACAAGAAAAAGGAGCGCCCATGCGAGACCCATCAGCAACAAGCCGCCGACGCATAATTTCAGTAGGAATCTAAAAACTTTGGTAACGCGGCCCATGGAGGGGAATACCGGGAAATTAAAGACAAATCGTGAGCGAACTCCACACGATCCAGAACATGGAGTCTCGGGACCCGTGATGCAACTCATCCGCCATCGGATTGCGAGCACTGCTTGTCGGTTTGGGGTCGGGCATGCTCAATTACGGTTTGCGCTCTACCTCTCCTGACATTGTACCAAGAAAGAGACGATACGAAAGAAAATGCCGTGACGAGATTTCGGATACCCATCACTGGGGTGCTCATATTCGGTATTGCCGGCATGACCTTCGTCGCAGTGACGTTGGCTCTCTACTTGGGATTCTCCGGGGCCATCAAAAACACTCGTGCGCTTCTCTATCAGAGCGCGGAGCGAATGATCGATAGTATCGTTAAGGATATCGGCCATCAGCTCGATCCGATTTATCGTCATGCGGCGCGATTGTCTACGCGCGTTTTAAGTGGAGAGTTCGATCCGCAAAATGCCGCCGAGTGGGAGCAGGTTGTCTCAGAATTGCCGGTGACGCTTCCGCAGGTTACGGGGGTCGCCTTCATAGGTGTGGATTTGCAGGGCCGGATTTTCAATGCCGGTAGTGCCGCTGCCATAAGGCGCGATTTTTCGATGCTACCGCGAGCGACAAAGCTATTGCAAAAGATACGGGAATCTCGGAAACCGCAATGGCTCCGTCCTCTCTGGTCCCCGACCATTGGCCAGGCAATTATTCCGATTGCAGTGCCTCTCTACCATGGGGACCGCTTAATCGGAATTCATGTAGCGGTGATCGCGCTCGCGGATTTTTCTACTCGGATTACAGAAACCATGAAGGGCAGCGGATTAACCCCCTTTGTGTTGTACGACAACAACTGGCTCCTGGTGCATCCAGCAATCGTGGATTGGTCACCGGCTCCGGCACTGGTGGCCGGGGAGATGGCATTTGCGCGGGGAAACGATGTCGCCTTCCTGCCGAGCATCGATTCGCTCTCGAAGGAGAAGATCAGTCTGTTTTGGCAAGCGAAGAATCTTCTTACCCTCGGCGCCGGGGAATCGAAAACGACTCGTATTAGCCGATACGACGAAAATGGCGAACGGGAGTTCTTTGTCTATCGCGATCATTCGAGGCTCGGCGAATCGGATTGGATTGTCGGGGCTCATTTTAGCAGTGACTTGCTGTCGCCGGAGATCGAGCGGTTGCGGAATTACGGCTTTCTGAGCTTAGGTGTTTTGATCTTTGCGGTAGTTTCGGCGGCCATCATCGGCGCGTTGACGTCGAAACCGATTAGGCGGCTCGCGGATGCGGCCAGCGCGGCACATGCGAACGATCTGGAATCCGTACCGGTCTTGCCGGCGAGCGTCATTCGCGAGCTCGACGATGCATCAGCGTCCTTCAACGAAATGATCGTCGGTTTGAAGGAGCACGCGCGGATCCGAAACCTTTTTGGCAAGTACCTACCGGAAAGCATCGCGGCGCGCTTGCTCGACGGCGACGACAATTTGGCGCCGCAGAGCGCGGAAGCGACCATATTGTTTGTCGATCTCGAAGGATTCACACGTTTGTCCGAATCCTTGAAGCCGCAGCAGATTACCGACCTCTTGAATGAATATTTCTCCGCCGTCGTTGAGATCATCGAGCGCCATCGTGGTGTCGTCACGCAATTTCAGGGCGACGCTATTCTTGCAATCTTTAATGTACCGGTGAGCGATTCAGATCATGCGGGCAATGCGGTAAAAGCGGCGAAAGAAATGTACGTCGCAGTCTCGCAGCGCGAGTTTGCAGGTCATCAACTCGCAATCAGGGTAGGGGTGAATACCGGCGAAGTGTTTGCCGGCAACGTTGGAGCGAAGGACCGGCTTAGCTACACCGTTCACGGCGATGCGGTGAACATGGCGGCTCGGCTCGAGGCCATGAACAAGGAATTTGGAACCCGAATACTAATCGGTGGCTCGACGGCGGCGTTGGTATCGGATGTCAGCTTGCGGCAAATATCCGGTGCTACAATTCGCGGTAAGATAGAGGCCGTGCAAGTCTTCGAGGTGTGTTTGGAACCGTGAGAGATGGGTTTTCGAATGATCTGCGCCACGGAACCGATATTTCTTGTCCGCATTGGAATTCATATGGTCAACTGTTGGCGGGTAATGCGATCCGGCGGGGTTGGGGCTCTCAAGGAGGGATGGCGTGACGGAACGACTCCAAAGTAAATCTGTGCTTGTAACGGCTGCCGCGCGCGGCATTGGCAAGGCTATCGCGGAACGCTTCGCGTCTGAGGGCGCGACGGTGATGGCGACGGATCTGGACGGCGAAGAACTTGCGGTACTTCGATCTCATGAAGGTATTGCCACGCGCATCTTAGATGTGACCGATGCGGCGGCCGTCAATGAACTGGCCGCGACCTTGGGCAGAGTGGACGTTTTGTGCAACATCGCGGGCTTTGTACATAACGGTAGCATATTGGATGTGACGGATGAAGATTGGGATTTCTCCTTCGACCTGAATGTCAAATCGATGTACCGGACCATTCGGGCCTTCTTACCAGCGATGCTGGAATCTGGTGGTGGCTCAATCATCAATATGGCGTCGGTGGCATCGTCCTTGCGCGGGTTGCCTTTCCGTTTCGTATATGGCGCCAGCAAGGCGGCGGTGATCGGGCTGACGAAATCCGTGGCGGCAGATTATGTAGCGGAGGGAATCCGGTGCAACTGTATTTGTCCGGGCACTGTCGAGAGCCCATCCTTGGAAGCGCGCATCGCGGCGTTTGATGATCCGGAATTAGCGCGCCGGAATTTCATAGCGCGCCAGCCGATGGGTCGATTGGGCACAGCGGAAGAGATCGCTGCGATGGCCGTATATCTGGCGAGTGATGAATCGGCTTACGCGAC
Organism: Alphaproteobacteria bacterium; assembly: GCA_018665505.1. Next base: position 9,106 of record JABJCS010000586.1, on the reverse strand, counting down.
GGGCACCGCCTTTGTCGTGGATGGCGGGGTGACGCTTTGAGCCGACCGGGAGCAGCCGACAACAGTGTCTCGCGCTCGCCGATGCAGGTTTGCGTATCTATTACGCTGGCCGTCTTGTTACTGGTTCTCGACCAGACATGGCCGGAGCCGCTGCATTTTGCCGGCGTTTCGTTAAGCGTTGAGCTTGCCGCAACATTAGGCACCGTGGTCGCGACTGCGTTTTGGATCGTTTTCGGCTACGCCGTGGGTTGTCTGTTGACCGTCTTTGTCTGGGACAGCCCGGCGCGGCGGCGCAGTGGTGTGCCGGTGCCGAAGTTATTGACCCAACTGGCCGGGATGGCGATTTGGATTACGACGGCGACTATTCTTTTGGCGGTTGTCTACGACGTACCCATTGCGGGCTTCTTAACCACCTCCGGTATTATTATCGCAGTCATCGGCTTCGCGCTCCGGAACTTGATCGCCGATGTCTTCACGGGTATCGCGCTTGGGATCGAACGGCCACTTCATATCGGCGATTGGATTCAGTTCGACGATGGTCCGCCCGGCAAGGTGGTGGAAATTAACTGGCGGGCTGCCCGACTGATCACAATGGACGAGGTCTCGGTCGTGGTGCCGAATAGTCAGCTCGCGACCGCTGCGTTTTGTAATTACAGCCAACCGAACGAATTTTGGCGGGACTATTTTGAAATCGTGCTGCCCTACGACGTGACCTATCGGCAGGCGGAACGGATTCTGCTCTCCGCCGTGGCTCAAGTTCCGGCCTCTGCAAATGTTCCGCGTCAACCCGACCTCTTGATCGGTGATTATACCGAAAGAGGCACCGAATGGCGGGTGCGTTACTGGGTCCCCGATTACCCGCAGATGGCCGTGACCCGCTACGAAGTGCAGCGCAATGTTCTGCGGAATCTGTATTATGCGGGCATTGACGTGCCGCACGCTAAGATGGACATGTTTAGCCCGCGCCGGACGGCGGCGCGCCAAGACGAAGAGCGTGAGGATATCGATTTCCTGCATGGCATCACGCCGCTTGGCCCGTTGACCACCGAAGAGCTGGACGAGATCGGCCGAAAGATGCGCCGCCATCTCTGCTATGCCGGACAGCCGGTCGTGCGTCAGGGCGAAGAGGGGGATTCGCTCTTTGTAGTGAAGGAAGGCACCCTCGAAGCATCGATCTCAGGCGAGAGCGGTATCGGCACGGTCGTGGGCCGACTGAATCCGGGAATGTTCTTTGGTGAAATGTCGTTGCTTACTGGGGCACCCCGTTCGGCCACGGTCGCGCCGTCGGTCGATAGCGTGGTGTTTGAAATTACACGCTCCGACTTGGAACCCCTGATGATGAGGCGCCCGGCGATGGCGGATCAATTAAGCGACGTGTTGCCTGAACGCCAGCTGCGGAACATGCGCTTGTTGGATGAGGAGAAAGGCGCTGGTGCGTTGGAAACCCAGATGTCCCTTTCGCGGCAATTCCTCGGCGGTATTCAAACATTCTTCGGTCTGGGGCGCGGCGTTCGAGACGACGAGCTCAATCAAAGCGTCTCTTCCAATTAATCCATCTAACGCGAGGGTCGCGCCTCGAATACGGCACGAGCGTCCAGTATACCACGAAGGTCTCGGCGGACTTCCTGCCAGCGGAAGCGGACTGAATTGCGGACGATCTCGCTGTCGAGCGCCTTCAAATCGTCGACAATCGGAGCCCAATAAACCAATGCATCGGGGCTTTCCGTAAAGGCAGCTTCGTTGTCGCCGACTTTGTCCCATTGGATAGTGTCCAATCGAGAAATATAGGCCGCGCAACTTTTTGAAAACTCTTCTCCCGCGTCTTCGGGAGTTTGGGTGCGATCGAGAATGTTTTGCGCGATCTCGCTTATAATGGTCGCGGTCGTCGAGGCGTCGATTTCCTGGTCGTCTTGGCGCGACAACAGCCCGCCGGCATAGACGGTCAGGTCAGAAAGGCACGAGACCCACAACTGCCATTTCGCGATATTGATGGCGGTGACGAACTCATCATTCTCGAAGAGTTCGGGGAAGCGACTGCCCGCGCGTGTGCGGATATAACCGTAGAGCGCAGTCTGCGCGACGTGACTGGCACGGGTCTCTAGGAAGGTTCCCAATGCCTGCGAGTCGGAAATTTCCTGCTGCTTTCGTGAGCGGAACTTGCCGAAATAATCAGCAAATGCGCCTCGGATGGTTCTCGTAGCTTCCAGTATTTTCAACGATTTCGCCTGGTTCCCGCAATTCTCACGAAGGTATACAATATAGAATATTCTCGACATCCATACAAAAAGATGCGGAAAAATTAGCTTCATGCGGTGTTTTCACGAGAGAGACACAAGTCTCCGCTGCATCGCGTGCTCTATTTGGGTGGTTTCACTATGGCCTAAAACCCGTAAGAGGAGGACGGTCCATGTCTGAGGGTAGTTCGCAAAAAGCAGAGCATTGGAGACGAACGCGATCACTGATGATCCTTCATTTGGTGATTTGGTTTGTCTTTTCGTACGGCGTGCACATTTTCGCGTCGGACTTAAACGGTATGTCGTTCCTAGGATTCCCGCTCGGTTACTATATGGCCGCGCAGGGTTCGTTATTTATCTTCGTGGTGCAGTTGTTCGTGTTCGTGCGTCAGCAAGACGCTATTGATCGCGATTGCGGCATGGCGGAAGAAGAATAGTGGGGGGCGCGACATGAGTTTCTTTAATCCGAGTGGTAATTTTATCGATAATCTACCGCGTATTTACGGTTTATATACCGGTGGATTTTTAGTCTTCGTCGCCTTAATGGCGGTGTTGGAACAAATGGGCGTTGAGGCAGATACCATTGGTATTCTCTTCGTTGCCTTTACGGTTGTTATCTATGCGGCCATCGGTTGGTTGTCGCGAACGATGCAGGTCGACGCGTATTACGTTGCCGGCCGACAAGTACCGACGGTGTTCAACGGTATGGCGACAGCGGCGGACTGGATGTCCGGTGCGTCTTTCGTTGCAATGGCGGGCGGCATCTATTTCGGCGGCCATGGTTACTTGGCCTTCGTCGTTGGCTGGACCGGCGGTTACGTGCTGGTTGCGGTGTTGATGGCGCCGTATCTGCGGAAGTTTGGTTGTTACACCGTTCCCGATTTCATCGGGACGCGGTATGGCGGCAATCTAGCGCGGTTTTGTGCGGTGGTTGTTTTGGTTGTGGCGTCCTTCACTTACGTGACGGCGCAAATCAATGCGACAGGTACAATCGCATCGCGGGCGTTGAATATTCCGTTTGAGCTCGGCGTTTGGTTCGGTCTTTTAGGTATCTTGTTGTGTTCGATGTTGGGCGGCATGCGCGCCGTCACATGGACCCAAGTGGCGCAGTATATCGTGCTGATCATCGCTTACTTGGTGCCCGTTATTTGGATGTCGAACAAACAGGGCTTCGGAGCTGTGCCGCAACTCGTCTACGGCGACGCCGTAGCGCGATTGGTGGAACTGGAAACGTTGCACCAAGTCGGCACTTTAATGCCGGAAGCAAAGGTGGCAGGCCTTAAAGCTTTGACCGTTGCTCATTCGAGCGCGGGAGATGCTTGGAAGTTCGTCAGCTTGGCAGTCTGTATGATGCTTGGTACGGCGTCCTTGCCGCATATTCTGATGCGTTACTTCACCACGCCTTCGGTGAAAGCCGCGCGGAATTCCGTTGCATGGTCGTTGTTCTTCATCTTCCTGCTGTATTTCACGGCGCCTGCGCTGGCGACATTTACCAAACTTCAGGTCTTGGACCCGAACTTGGCGACCAGCATCATCGGCAAGTCGATTGCGGATGTGGGTAATCTCGAATGGATCCAGAAATGGTCCGAAGTCGGGTTCGTGAAACTGATCGACAGCAACGGGGATGGCTTGTTGCAGATCAACGAGTTCTTCATGCGGGGTGATATCGTCGTCTTGGCGACGCCGGAAATCGCCGGTCTTCCGTATGTGATCTCGGGCCTCGTCGCGGCCGGTGGAATGGCAGCCGCCATGTCGACGGCGGATGGTCTGCTGCTCGCAATCGCCAATGCGTTGTCCCACGATCTTTACTACAAGATCATTGATCCAAAAGCGGAGACAGCGAAAAGGCTAATTGTCGCTCGAGTGTTATTGGTTGTATTGGGGGCTGCGGCTGCAGCTGTCGCCAGTCTCAAACTTACCAGTATTCTAGGAGCGGTTGCTTGGGCCTTCGACTTCGCGATGTCGGGTCTATTCTTCCCATTGGTCCTGGGTATTTGGTGGAAACGAGCCAATAGGCAAGGTGCGGTGGCCGGTATGATCATCGGCTTCCTCTGCGGCACGATCTACCTCTATCAGGTCAAATGGGGCGGTATGACCCCGTGGATGGGTATTGACCATCTTCGTTTTGGTATCATCGGGGCAAGCGCCAGCTTGATCTCGATGGTCGTTGTCACTTTGATGACGCCGGAGCCGGACCAAGAGACTCAAGATATGGTCGACGAAATTCGTATTCCGAAAGGCGATACCTACTTGTCGTCAGATCACTAGGAATACGATCTTTAAAATTTGCCGGAGCGGGGGATACTCCGCTCCGGCATTTTTGTGCATAATGCCGTTGGTTTCCTCGCGTATTCACGCACGCGATAAACGATGATTGGACAAAGCTTGATATGATCGAAGGATTTCCGATCTGGGTCGTGGTGGTCGATTATTCTCTCGGCGTGGTGATGTGGACATTGGTCGGCCGTTTCGGCATGAACATCTTTTTAGCGGAAACCAGTAATTTCTTTTTCATGCGTTTCTTCGTACGTGTGACGGATCCGCTGCTTCGTCTGTTCGCGCCGATTACGCCGGGCTTTCTTATCCGCCCGCTGGTGCCGCTCTACGTTGCGTGGTTCTTCTATATGTTCCGCTTCTATATCATGCCGTGGTTGCTGGGGTATTCGGTCATGGGGATGTTGTCCTTTCCGCTCGAAAGCGAAATCGGACGCGGCGTCGCAAAAATCATAGGAATTATTCTCGGACAATCTTAGAGTCCTCAAATGTCTTCAAACTTGCCGCCGCCAAGTCAAACGCCTCTCGTCGCATTGCCGGTGGTGTCGCTTGATTTGGAGACGACCGGCTTGGATGTCCTCAGTGATCGCGTAATTCAGATCGGGCTCATTGCGATGCAAGGGGGAACGATCTCCGATACATCACGCCTGGACCGCCTGGTGGACCCGGAAATGCCGATTCCCGATACCGCGTCGCGGATCACCGGCATCACCGATCAGGATGTCGTCGGCGCACCGAAGATTGCCGTCCTTCTGGAGGAACTCACTGAATGCTTGGAGGGGCGGGTTGTGGTCGGGCATCACATCGCCTTCGACCTCGCCGTCCTCCGCCATGAGGCCGAACGAGTAGGGGCTACATGGACTGAACCATTGTCGTTGGACGTAGGGCACCTATTAGGCGCACTTGAGCCGTCCTTGCCGGATCTCGGTTTCGAGCGCGTTTTGTCCCATTTCGGTGTGACTGTCGAAGGGCGTCATAGTGGTATCGGAGATAGCCTCGCCATTGCAGAAATATTCGGCCATCTGATCGAAAAGCTTCGGGATCGCGACGTCAAAACCTTCGGTGAGGCCCGTGTGCTGGCCGCGCGGCGTCAGGATATCGTGCAAGGTGAAGTACAAGCAGGTTGGCACGCCGCGCTGCCGGATGCTCGAATTTCGAGTTCGGAAGTCCGCATCGACGCCTATGCGTTCTCCCGCTCCCTCGCCGATGTGATGAGCGCGCCGCCGGCCTTCGTCTTGTCGGACGATACGCTAATGCAGGCGGCGGCACGTATGGTCGACGGTCGTATTGGCGCTCTTATGGTCGGCGCGCCGGCGGAAACACCGCAAGGCATCGTCACCGAGCGGGATGTCTTAAGAGCGTTTGTCGAACGCGCGGGCGATGCGGCGGGGCTGCCGGTATCTTCTGTGATGTCCTCGCCGGGCGCCGCCTTGCCGCCGGGAGAGCTCTTGTATCGGGCATTGGCGCGCATGGACCGCCTTGGCGTGCGGCATCTATGTGTCACGGATGAACATGGGGTGGCTGTCGGCATCGTCTCTCAACGAGATTTGCTGCACCACCGGGCACGTGGTGAAGCGGTGGTCGACGATATGGTCTCGGATGCGGCCGAGAGCTCCGCTCTCGCGCTCGCGTTCAGCCGTGTCGCCACGGTTGCCGAGGGCATGGTGTCGGAAGGCTTGGAAGGGAAAGCTGTCGCGCGCGTAGTCTCGCGGGAACTTCGCTCGGTTACCGCGCGGGCGGCGGACATCGCCGCGCAGCGTCTCCAATCGGAAGGAAAGGGGGCAGCCCCCGCGCCTTGGAGTCTGTTGGTTCTGGGCTCTGGCGGACGGGGTGAAAGCTTATTGAGCGCGGATCAGGACAATGCGCTCATTCATGCGGGGTCGATGGCGGATGACGATTGGTTCGCGGCTTTCGGGAATGCAATCTCCGACGTATTGCATGATGCCGGTGTCCCCTATTGTGACGGCGGTGTGATGGCCGCGAATGCCGAATGGCGCGGCACGCGGGAGCAATGGCGCAATCGGATCGAACATTGGCTCGATCGCGCCCGTCCCGAAGATTTGTTGAGCGTCGATATCTTCTTTGATTTGCAGCCAGTCGCGGGCGACCGTTCCCTTGGCGACAGGTTACTTGCCGATGCCGTCGTCGGCGCGTCTCGTTCGAAACCGTTCCTCGGATTAATGGCCCAATCAGTGACACAACTCGCGCCGAGTTTTGGTCTCTTCCACCGGCCTCGGTTGGAGGAGGGCCGGCAGGATTTGAAGCGTGACGCTTTGCTCCCGATCGTAAGTTTCGCGCGCGCAATGGCGTTGCGGATCGGCTCCACTGCGCGGGCGACGGCGGATCGCATTGGCGAAGTCACGGCGGCGGGTAAGATTGGAGAAGGCGACGCAGCGAAATTAATCCGTGTCCATGAAAGGGCCTTGAACTTGATCTTGCATCAACAATTGGAGGATTTGCGGGACGGCGTGCGCTCGTCGAGCCGGGTCGATATGCGAGTATTATCACGCCGGGAACGGAAGGCCTTGATGCGAGAGCTGAGCGACCTCGGCGAGATCACGCGGGATATTCGCAGCCTGATTTCCTAACCGCAGTGTCGATCCGCCGCCAAATTCTCCTTCTCCACGGTAGCGAGGTGGAGTTCGAGGCAAGGGGCGCCATTCGCGAGGCAAGCGTCAAGATCGGCCAGGGCATCGTCAATCTTACCGTTGCTGATTTTGGCGGCGGCCGTGTAGTAACGGGCTTGGCAATTTTCCACATCATTCAACGTATCGTTCACGACATCCAAAAGCTGCGTCTTGCCGATCGCCAATCCGATCAGGCCAGCGCTCCATGCGTCTTCGCCTTGGAGGCGGTCGATGGCGATTTGCGCGAACCAATGAGCCTTTCCGAACGCGCCAGTCCGGCATAGACCGATGAGGGAGAGTTGCAGTGCTTGGACCGGGCCCGGGCGATGGATAAGAGATTCGGCGAACTTACCGACATATGCAAAGTCGCGCGCAATAAAAGCGTCGACGATATCTTCGAATTCCGGGACGTCCGTCGATACGGGAACCAATCCGCCCGTCATGGTCTTCCCCGAGTCAGTGCGGAAATCAGCCGAACAGACCCAGGACCGCGCGCTCGTTATCCGTCGCGATGGTGAGTGCATTCGCACCCAATGCCTGACGCGTCTGCAGCGAAAGTAAGCTCGCTGCTTCCTCGTTCAGATCCGCTTGCGTCAGATTGGCGGCCCCTTGTTCCAGCGTGTTGCTGAGACTGTCGGTGAAATCGATACGGTTTTGCAGCGTGCTCGTGTTCGACGACAAAGAGGTCGAGTTCGAGCGAACCTGCGTCTGTGCGCTGGAAATATCTGCAAGGGCGGCGTCGATATCCGCATCACTGCCGAATGTCCGCGCGGAAATACCGAGCCCGGCGCTTGTCGAATCCGCACCTTGGACCGAGAGCGAACTGCTGCCGTCCTCGTTCAGAGAGACCTCAAGCGTATCCGGCGAAGAGCCGATCAGATTGTTGCCGCCGATACCCGAGTCGGCAGCGATACTATCGATCTGTACGCGAATTTGATTGAACTGATCCGCGAGGCGGGCACGTTCCGTGGGGTCGTTCGTATTTTGCGCCTGCTGAGCAATCGCGCGCGCTTGACCCGACAGATCATTAATCGCTTCAAGCCCGACATCAGCTGCCTGGATTGTACTGATAGCCTGACCGACCTGATCTTTGACCTGCGCCAGGTCTGCGGCGCGGTTCGTCAGCGCTTGAGCGGCGAAGAAATCTTCCGCGCCATCGAGGGGGTCATTAATTCTTTGCCCGGTGCTCAGTCGTTCGTTCGTCTGATTCGATTGCTGGCTCGTGCGCTGCACACCCTGCAGCGCAGAATTGACTGACGAGCCAAGGCCAACACTGTCAACCATGGTTTTTCTCCTCGTAACTAAGCGCTGACTCTGCCTTCTGGCAAAGCTCCTCCAACACTTTAGTCATCCTCATACGTTGTCAGAGTAACCTAATACCGAAAGAAAAGCCAGACACCCTGTGATGGGGTTCACGGAGGGTGAATTCAGACCATGCCTGTCAAAGAGAAGGCGGGCGACTATCTCCAAGGAATGTTCGCCAGGCCCCAAAATTGATCACAATCGGTGATATCGTCGCTTTCGACGGCATGACGCCTTTCGCTGTAGGCTTTGTGCTTCTGGTCCATTTCATCGGATTCTATATTAGAGGTGCTTTGGGATTCGGCTCCAACATGCCGATCGTCCTCCTCACCACCTGGGTGTTGGGGCCGCATCATGCGATCTTGCTGGTGGCGCTCACATCCGGCATCGCGCAGGTTCATCTGCTGCCGCAAGGGTTTCGTAATACCGATTGGCCTATTGCCCGGATGTTGGCGTTGGGGATGATGGCCGGAATAGTCTTCGGCACATGGGTGTTCGCCGAAATCGAAGCCGACTGGCTGGTTCTCCTGCTCGGAGGATTGATCCTCGGTATCCTTTTGATGGATCGATTCCAAGCTATCGAACGATTGCAGCGGCGGATCAATTTGCGCTCCCATGCTCTCGCCAGCGTTCTGGCGGCGATCTCCGGTTCCGTCGGCACGATCAGCG
>JABJCS010000585.1 GCA_018665505.1 Alphaproteobacteria bacterium | reverse complement strand
GACATGCCGGAATACTACATGGTCATGACGGATTTCCCGTTGACCCCCAGCGGAAAAATCCTGAAACGCGAATTGACCGAATGGGCGAAAGACGGGCGCCTGAAACCCGCTCCAATTCGCTTTGCGAAGCCGAAGGAAAACTAAATTCATGCCAGATCATCCTTCGACAAGCTCTGGATGACGACTGGCGATGATATGTAGCGAAAACTGTACTGACAAACGCGTCATCCAGAGTCTCTCGAAGGATGACCCGCCCGATAGGAGTAGAAGAGATATGCCCGTCGAATTAACCCGCCAAGACGAGTTCGCCGTCATCACGCTGAACCGCCCAGAGGCCCTGAATGCGTTAAGCTTCGAGATCGTCGGTGAGATCGGCGACGCCATCGCAGAGGCCGCAACCACCGACGCTCGCGCCCTTATCATCACCGGCGCCGGCGACCGTGCCTTTAGCGCCGGTGCCGATATTAAGGAACTCTACGGCCGTTCACTCGGCGAGCAAAAAGCATCCGCCCATCGCGGCCAACGGCTGTTCGCGCAACTCGACGATATCCCCATGGCGTCAATCGCGCTCATTAACGGGTATGCTTTCGGCGGCGGCATGGAATTGGCGCTGGCCTGCACCTACCGCTTGGCAACACCCAGCGCCAAGGTCGGCCTGCCGGAAATTAAGCTAGGTCTCATCCCGGGATACGGTGGCACCATCCGCCTGCCCCGACTGGTCGGCGAAGGTCGCGCCTTGGAACTGGTCATGACCGGACGTACGGTCGAAGCCATGGAAGCGGAGCGCATTGGCTTGGTGAGCCGGATCATCGAGGGCGATCCGATGGAAGGCGCCATGGCTTATGCCCGCGAGTTCACATGTTATTCCTTACCGGTTCTGAAGCTCGCACGGGAATCGGTCATGCGGGCGCTCGACGTCTCGGTCCTCGAGGGTCTCAAAATAGAAGCCGATCTCAACACACTCGCGTTCCAGACGGAAGACTCGCTCGAAGGCATGAACGCCTTTGTCGACAAGCGCGAAGCCAAATTCAAGGATCGCTAGGATGGCGGATGGCGCTGTTATCGTTACCGGTGGAAGCCGCGGCATTGGCGCTGCCCTCTCTATCGAACTTGATCGGCGTGGCTTTCAAGTCGCCTGCCTGTCGCGCACCGGAGACGCACCGCTCGGCTGTGAAGACCCGTCTCGTTTTTTGCTACGCGTGTGCGATGCGACAGACGAAATGCAGTTGCGCGATAGCTTCACCTGGGTCGCGGAACAGGCTGGCGGGATCAAAGCCTTGGTCAATAACGCCGGTCTCCACACCAATTCAAAGAGTCAGGAATTGGAGCGCAGCGATTTCGAGAAAGTCATGGAGATCAACGTCACTGCCGTGATGTTGGGCTGCCGTGAAGTCTTTCCCCACTTCGAACGCCAAGGTGGTGGGATGATCTTCAACATGGGCTCCTCTTTTGGATGGATCGGGGCTCCCTTCAACCTCGCCTACTGCACATCGAAAGCTGCACTTGGCGGCATGACGCGGGTTCTTGCCGCTGAATGGGCAAAATACAAAATACGCACCCTCAACATCGCACCCGGTTATATTGAAACCGACCTCAACAAGGATTTTCTCGAAAGCGAGAAGGTGAAAAAACTGCTCTCGGAACGGATACCCACCGGCGGGCCTGGAAAGGCGGAAGACGTCGCCAAACTGGTCGCCACACTCTTGGTGGAAGATATCCCGTTCATGACCGGCAGTACGATCTACCTCGACGGCGGGCAAACTTTCGCCCACTGACCGAGAGTAACAACAGTCTACAATCCAAAGTCTCATCCTAGGTCCGCCGAAGGATGACACCATGCAAGAGACCGGAATCAAATGCTCGTCTTCGACCGTCTGAAATCGCAAATCAACCTTCCCGAGGAAGAACAGCTCATCCTCGATAGCGTCCGGCAAATGAGCCGCGATCGTATCGCGCCGAGGGCCGAGGCCTATGATGAATCGGGCGACTTTCCTTGGGACAATGTGAAGGACATCAACGAGCTCGGACTCAACGCCATGTTCGTGCCGGAGGAATTTGGCGGCGCGGGCATGAACATCAGCCAATATGCGCGCACGATCCATGCGCTTAGCCACGCGATGCCGGCCTTTCGCTCGCTCATCACGATCAACACCGGCATGTTCTGTTCGGCGATCAAGGAATGATCACGTTCTCGTCCGACCAGGACGACCTCTACACGACAATCGTTCCTCAAGCCGGAGGAGCGGATACGATCTTAACCGGAGCAGGTCGCGACCTT